>CALMLJ010000450.1 GCA_937868025.1 uncultured Acidimicrobiaceae bacterium | reverse complement strand
GTCGATCACCTCGGTCGTGCGGGCGGCCACGGCGTCATAGGCGGCGATCACGTCGACGAGCGTCTCGTCGGAACGCATCCGGAAGTTCTCGAGGTAGTGGTCGGCGCCGTCACCCCCGCCCTCGGCGGCGAGATCGTTGCCGGGGGCCGGGAGCTGCAACACGAGGTCGATCCATCCCGACTCGGTGTCGGCGACGTGCTTGATGAGGCCGCCGACGCTGAGCGGACTGGAGGTCGGCACGGCTCGCGCCTGCTCGTCGGTCAAGCCGTAGGCGGCCAACTTCAGCGTCGAGCGCTGCTGGGCGAGGAAGGCGAGGAGGCCGTCGCGCTCGTCGCGGACGGGAGGAACGGAACCGGGCATGAGGTACACCTTTCGGGGTGGGTCGGGGACTCCACCGATCATGCGCCCCGAAACCGGCCAGGGAGTGGCCGGTTTCCGCGCAGTGAATCGGACCGAGGGCGAGGGGTACGGTACGACGGCACGCCAGCGCCACAGGGGGCCTCATGACCGATACGACGATCGCGGCGGACACCGCACCGCAACGCGCCACGTTCCACTCCATGGACGAGGGCACCCAGGAGGACTGGAATCTCATCGCGACGGAGGCGATCCACAACTTCGTCGGCCTCCCGGAGCGCCTCATGGCCCACCTTCGGCTCCTCGACGGCGACTTCGGCGGATTCGCGGTCGACCGCCTCACCCACTCACTGCAGACGGCGGCCCGCGCCGAGCGGGCCGGCCGCGACGACGAGTACGTCATGTGCGCGCTGATCCACGACATCGGCGACACGCTGGGTCCGGCCAACCATGCCGACATCGGCGCGGCCATCCTCAAGCCGTTCATCTCCGAGCAGAACCACTGGATGATGGAGCAGCACGGCATCTTCCAGGGCTACTACTTCTTCCACTTCCTCGGCGCCGACCGGAACCTGCGCGACCAGTTCGAGGGCCACGAGTGGTTCGACTACTGCGCCGAGTTCTGCCACGAGTACGACCAGGCGGCCTTCGACCCGGCGTACGACACTCCCCCGCTCGAGCACTACGAGCCGCTCATCCGCTCCATCTGTGCCTCACCGAAGCGGAGCATCTACAAGGCGGTCGAGTAGCACCGCAGTCGAGCGTCAGGCGCCCGACGTCGGGCGGATCGCGACCGGCACTCCCCTGGTGGCGAACGCGAAGTCGGCACCGGTCGAGAACCGGGTGAGCGCGACGTCGTCCGCCTCGGGCCGATCGGTGTCGCCCATCGTGAAGGTCACGACGAGGTCCTCGCCGGTCGAACCGGTCGCCTCGCACACGAACCGCGGGTTGACCGCCCGGGCGATGGCGTCGAGCGCGTCGAGGTGGTCGACGTCGAGCAGGGCGGGCCAGGCCCCGTCGATCACGGCGTCGCTCCCCCGCCCGACGGTCACCACGAGCCGATCGGCCTCGGGCTCGACGGACAGGTCGACGTACGCGGCCGGCTTGAAGGCCGGATGGAGCCCGATCACGGACGCGAGCCCGACGAGGTCGTCGCCCAGGTCGAACAGGTTCCGGAGCCGCTCGGCCGTGAGGCCGGCGATGCCGGTGAACTGCCGCCGGGAGATGCCGATGGCATCGTCGGCCGACGGGAGGCGCGAGCGCACCGCGCTGAGGAACGACAGCGCCAGCAGGTGCCATTGCAGGCTCACCTCCTCGGCGATGCGCAGCAGAGCCGAGCGAGACCAGTCGCCGAAGCGCAGGTCGTCGAGCAGCGGACCGCTGTAGTCGCCGAGGCCCGGCTCGGTCGGATCTGGGGTGGCCAGCTCGACGTTCGCAGCGCGGGTTGCCCCCATGGCCGTCGCCGCCGCAGGGATCGGCAGCTCGGGGTACTCGTCGTCGATGATGACGGTCCACGCGCAGTGCGGCTGACGGTCCGCGGGCGTGCGTGGCGGTCGGTGGAGCGGGCGGACCTGGGCGCGGAGGTTGGTGGCGATCGCGGTGGCGTCGAAGGTCGGGTCCTCGATGTCGTGACACATCGCGACCACGTAGTCGTCGCCCATCGGCTCGACGTCCATGAGCGCGCCGCAGTGGTCGAGCCAGAACTCGCCCGAGTAGGGGGTCTCGAGCCGGTAGCGGAAGTCCATGAACTGGGGTGGCGCGCCGACGTCGAGTTGCATCCCCTTGAAGATCGTCTCGACGGTGTCGCCCTCGAACCGCAGCGCCCGTTGCATCCGGCGCGTGTACACCGGGCTCGCGCCCATCCACTCGTCGATGGCGACGTCGCGCATGCCGTCGCGCCCGAAGGCACTGATGGCGTGGGGCATGCCGGCGCGGTCGATCAGATGACCGCACAGCAGGTATTCGGGGACGAGCACCGCCAACTCGTCGCGGGTGAGCGACTCCAGGGCGAGCGGAACGGGTGCATGGGGATCGGACGCCATTCGCGCATCGTAGATGGTGGCGCCGGAGAAATCAGACAGGTGTCCAGTTTGGGTCGGGCGCCGAACGTCGGCAGACTCGTCCGATGCCCGACCACCAGCTCCCCGATGCCGTCCTGTGGGATCTCGACGGCACCCTCGTCGACACCGAACCCGCCTGGATCGCGGCCGAGAGCGAGCTGGCCCGCGAACACGGCGTCGATTGGACCACCGAGGACGGTGAGGCGATGGTCGGCAGCGCACTGCCCAACGCCGCCGCGATCATGCGGGGTCGGGGCGTGCACCTGTCCGACGACGAGATCATCGGCTTCCTGATCGACCGCGTGCTGGTCTCCCTCGGCGAGCGGGTGCCGTGGCAGCCGGGGGCGCTGGAGCTGCTCACCGAACTCCGCGACGCTGCCGTGCCGTGCGCGCTGGTAACGATGAGCTATCGCGACATGGCGGACCGGATCGTCGCCGGAGCGCCCGCCGGCGTGTTCCACGCGATCGTCGCCGGCGACGAGGTCACGCAGGGCAAACCGCACCCCGAGCCGTACCTGCGCGCCGCCGAGATGCTGGGGGTCGACGTGCGGCGTTGTGTGGCGTTCGAGGATTCGCCCACCGGGCTCGCTGCGGCCGAGGCCGCGGGGGCACGGGTGGTCGGCATCCAGTCCCAGCTCCCGGTCGCGTCCCGACCGGGGCGGAGCCGTCTGGCGGCTCTCGACGGGTTCACCCTCGCCGACGTCCGCCGCGTCGCCGCCGGCGAGGTCATCGACCAGCTCGGCGGCTGACCCGCACCGAGGGCACGGCGTCGATGACGCGGCCGTGGGTCCTCCGGCGACTCGGCCCGCTCAGCTGCCGACCGTGATCTCGACCACGGCCTGGGGCTGCTCGAAGTCCGACAGGACCGCCGACACGTTGACCTCCCACGTACCCGGGAGCACGAAGTCCACGACGAGACGGTAGGTGCCGGGCCCGGTCCGCTCGGCCTCGGCGGCGATGGGACCAACGTCCTTGGCGCGGAGCCGGAACTGGACGGTCGGCGGTTCCTCGGGGTCGACGGCGTTGCCGTCGGCGTCGGTGAGCGTGACCGAGACGGTGTTGCGACCGGTGGTCGCCGGGGACACGGTGACGACCGCGAGCCCGTCGCCGAACGCGTCACGTGCGGTCACGGCGCCGCCCGTCCCGGCCCCGACCGTGGGGTCGAAGGGCACCCCCGTCGTCGTGGTACCGGTGCACGTGCTGTGGTCCATCTGCTCCATGCCCGGCATTCCCTCCATCACCTGCACCTCCGCGCACGTCAACGGGGTGGTGTCCGGACCGGCGGGCGTCGACTCGGGCGAGATGCTCGTGAACGATCCGGTCACGGCGATGATCGCCACCACGAGGAGCGCCTCGACACCGAGCGTCCGCCGAAGCAGCGCGACCGCAGCCGCCGGTTCCTCTGCCGCGACCCGGCCGACCAGGCGGAACCGGTTGTATCCGCCCACGGCGGCCAGCACCGCGAACAACCCGACCTTCACGAGCAGCAACACGCCGTAGGTCGTCCCGGTGAGCGCGTCCCACCCGCCGACGATGCGCCACCCGAGCACCGCCCCGGCGAACGCGACGGCGACGATGGCGACGGTCGCGACCGAGGAGAACCGCGCGACGACCGTCGAACGCGACCCTGCGTCGGACGGCTCGCGCAGGGCGACGAGCAGCGCGACCAGGCCACCCGTCCACACCGCGGCCGCTGCGAGGTGGACGACGTCCACCGCCATCGTCAGCGCCACCGGCGACGCGGTCCGGGTATGGCCGACGATCACGAACGCGACGAGGGCGGCGATCGTCCCGTCGATCGCGACGATCCGACGCACGAGGTCGGGGAAGGGACGGGAAACGGCGAACACGAGCAACCCGAGGCCGAACACCCCGAGTAGCGCCTGGAGACCCGGTGAACCCACGATCTCGTCCCCGAGCGTGCCGCCCGAGGGCCATCCCCCGTCGATGAGCGCCGCTGCCGCCGCAATCCCCACGACCAGCCCGACGCCACCGACGACGGCGCCGAGCGTCACGAGGCGACGGAGCGGAGCCACCGAGACCCCGGCTCCCACGAATACGATGAACAACGCCGCGCCGACGGCGAGCAACACGCCGCCGTACGCGAGGGACGCTGCCACGTCGACCGCGATCTGGGGGCCGGGCCCGCCCGATCCCTCGGCTCGGGCCGCGGCCAACGGATCGGATCCGTCGGACGCGACGCTCGGTGCCCCGATGGCGAACGTGTACGCCCCGCTCACCGGGTGGGAGTCGGCCGACATGACCTTCCAAGCGACGACGTAGCTGCCGTCTCCGAGATCCGCCGGGAGGTCGACGGTCACGGTTGCGTCGACAGCCTTCGCCGCCGGAACGTCGATGTCGTCGCCCTCGACATCGAGGAGACGGACGGCCCCGTCCGCGACGTTCACGGGCTCGTTGAACTGCAGGACGATCCGATCGGGTACCGAGGCGACCGTCTCGCCTGATGACGGCGAGGTCGACTCGAGGACCGAATGGGCGGCCGCGACCTCGGGCCACGCCATCACCCCGAGCAGGGCCACGAACGCGATGGTGAGGAGGGCGACCGCCCGGCGAGGAGTCTGCCGCCGAATCATCGGCCGCAACCTAGAGCACGTCGCTACTTCGAGCCCTTCGACCCCGTGGAGCCCTTCGAGGCCACCAGCGCCCGACCTCCGAGTCCCATTCCGATGACACCGGTGGCGAGACCGGCGATCGCGAGACCCCGGTCGGAGCTGTTGGACCCGGCCTCGACGTCGTCGGAGGGTGCTGCGGTCGTCGTCGGTGTGTCGCCCGAGCCGGCGTCGGCCTCGTGGTCGTGGGACTGGGCGCCTTCTTCGGCTTCGGACTCGATCACCGCGATCGACGGGGCGGGGTGCTCGAGCTCCTCGGGGTCCTGACCGTCATCGGGAATCTGCGTCCACTCCGTCGATCCCTCCGCACACTCCTGGATCGTCGGGAACGCCAGGGTCGACCCGGCGGAGTCGGCCGGCAGCTGGAGCGAGAGCTCGAACACGTCGCGGTACCCGTCGGGCAACGGGGTGATGGCCGTGTAGTCGATCTCGGTCACCCGTTCGGTGAGCGTGCGACCCTCGCCCAGATCGAGCGGGGTGTCGAGGGCTTCCTTGACGATCTCGATGGTCCAGCCGGGGTTCACCGTCGGCGTGGCGGTGGGCACCGACTCGGGGAGCTTGATGCGCAACTTCGTCGTCGGCGACCCGTCGCAGCCATGGGGCACCGAGAACGGGACCACCACGTAACTCCCGGCGTGGTAGTCGCCCTCGCCGATCCCGACGTGGGCGGACGCCGGAACGGCTGCCAACAGCAGGCCGGCTCCGATCGCGGTCGTTCCGACGAGGACACGGCCGAGGCCGTTGAGACGTGCGCGCATGGGGGGAGGACTCCTCAGTCGATTCGACGGACACCTCGTGGTCGTCGGATCCACGTTAGAAGTTCCCGTCGCCGCGCCGAGACCGCCCGCCGGACCCGGCCGCGACGCCCCGACGGCGACTGCGACTGCGACTGCGACTGCGGGAGCAGCTACGGCACCGGGACGTCGAGGATGCTCGCAGCCAGCGCGGCGATCGGACTGCGTTCCGATCGCGAGAGCGTCACGTGTCCGAAGAGCGGGTTGCCCGTGAGCGCTCCGATGACCGACATGACCCCGTCGTAGCGTCCGACCCGGAGGTTGTCGCGCTGTGCGACGTCGTGGGTGAGCACCACCCGGCTCCCGGCACCGAGCCGGCTCAGCGCGGTGACCAGGACCGGCCGCTCATACTGCTGGGCCTCATCCAGGATGACGAAGGTATCGACGAGCGTGCGGCCCCGGATGTGGGTGAGCGGCAGCACTTCCAGCAGGCCGTCGGCGACGATCAGGTCGATCACCTGCGGCGACGCGATCGACTCCAGCGCGTCCATCACCGCTGCCGACCAGGGCGACATCTTCTCGGACTCGCTCCCCGGCAGGTACCCCAGCTGCTGGTCGCCAACGGCGAACAACGGGCGGAACACGATGATGCGCTTCTGCGTCTGCTGTTCGAGCACCGCCTCCAGACCAGCCGCGAGAGCGAGCACCGACTTGCCCGTTCCGGCCGGGCCGCCGAGCGACACGATGCCGACCTCAGGATCCGCCAGCAGGTCCATGGCGACGCGCTGCTCTGCCGACCGTCCGCTGACCCCGAACAGTTCGCGGCCGTTGTGGAGGCGGTGGGCGCTCTTGTCGGGATGCAGGCGGGCGATTGCCGAGCGCGATCCGTCGCGCAGGACCAATCCCGTGTGGCACGGCAGGTCGCCGGTGCCGTCGAGGTCGACGATGCCGTCCTCGTAGAGCCGGTCGATGTCGGCGCCGTCGACGTCGAGCTCCACCAGGCCGCTCCATTCCTCACGGGGTGCCAGCTCGCTCTGGTACTCCTCGGCACCCAGCCCGAGCAGCGACGCCTTCAGTCGCAGCGGCAGGTCCTTCGTGACCACGACGACCTCTGCGCCCTCCCGGGCGAGGTTGTCCGCGACGGCGAGGATGCGGGCGTCGTTCGCCTCCGATCGCATCGGTGCGGGGAGGCGGGAATCGTCGACGTGGTTGAGTTCGATGCGCACCGTCCCGCCGTTCGGCATGGCGATGGGCTCGGTCAACGAGCCGTGACGGTTGCGGAGCGTCTCGAGGTAGCGGAGCGCGGACCGCGCCATGTGGCCGAGTTCGGTGTGGTGCCGCTTGGCCTCGAGCTCGGAGATCACCACGAGTGGCAGCACCACGTCGTGCTCCTCGAACCGTTCGAGCGCCATTGCGTCGGCGAGGAGGACGGAGGTGTCCACCACGTAGGTCCGCCGCCCTGCCGATGCCGTGGCGTCGGAAGGATCGGTGATCGCTCGGGGTTCGGCCATGGACTACCTCCGGTTGTTCTGTTGTCTCGAGGACGGGTCAGCGAGCCGACACGTCGAGGACGTTCCGCCCATTGTTCGACCGTGGCAACGCGAATCGGTGGATATCGAAGGATCGTGATCCGCCGTTCACACGGCGTTCACGGGCCGACCAGACTCGGAGCGTGTCGACGCTGACCCTGGGCCTCCTCCACCTCGCGCCCCGGTGCGGGGACCTGCCCGCCAACCGTCGCCTGATCGAGCAGGCGACCCGCGTTGCAGCGGCCGCCGGCTGCGATTGGGTCGTGTCGGGCGAGCTCGTGTCGACCGGTTACGACTTCACCTCGGCCCTCGGCACGGCGTGGATCGAACCGCAACCCGACCACTGGTTGGTCGGGTACGCGGAACTCGTCGCGACGCTCGGGGTGGCGGCGTTCGTGAACGTTCCCGATCGTGACGCTGCGACGGGAACGCTGCACAGCACGCTGTTCGCGATCGACCGATCCGGCCGGATGGTCGGTGGGCACCGCAAGATCGCGGTGATCCCCGGAGCCGAGTCGTGGGCGACGCCTGGCACGACCGCGGACCCCGTCGACGTCGACGGTCGTCGGGTCGGCCTGCTCGTCTGCGCCGATGCCCATCCACCCGGCATCGCAGACCGCCACGCGGAGCAGGGAGTCGACCTCTTCGTGTCGACGGCCGCGTGGACGCCGGGCTATCACGGCCCCGACGGCGAGTGGGAGTCGATCAGCGCCCGCACGGGACGACCGGTCGTGGTCGTCAATCGCGGCGGGGTCGACGGCCACCGCGACTTCGCCGACGCCGTCAGCGTCGTCGTCATCGGCGGCGAACGAGCCGTGGAGGTGGCGAGCCCCGGTTCCACCGTCCTCGTGGTCGATCTCGACTGGGCCGATGACGGCTCGGTGAGCGCCACCCTGCGCGGGAAGGCAGACTTCGACGATGGCGAGTGATCCGGACCAGCACTACGACGTCGCCGTGGTCGGCCTCGGGCTCATCGGTTCAGGGGCGTTGCGCGCCCTCACCGACGCCGGCCGGCGCTGCGTCGGCGTCGGTCCCGGCGAGCCCGCCGACTGGTCGAACCATCCGGGTGTGTTCGCCAGCCACTACGACTCGGGCCGCATCACCCGCCACCTCGATCGGGTGCGTGAGTGGGGCGTGCTCGCGGCCCGATCCATCGCCGGGTACGCCGATCTCGAAGCCCGATCGGGGATCGCGTTCCACCGACCCGTCGGCGTCGTGTTGGCGGTGCCGGCCGACCAGGTCGCTGCGATCACCGCGGTCGCCGAGGAGCTCGCGGTCGATCTCTCGACCTACGCGCCCGACGCCGCGGCCGCCTTCGACTCCCGCCTGTCCTTCCCCAGCGGCTCGACGCTCCTGGCGGAACCCGGTCCGGCCGGCCACATCGATCCGCGGCGGATGCTCCGCGCCAACCTGGCCGTCGCGACCGCCGGGGGTGCCACCGTCGTGCGTGAGGCGGCGACCTCACTCGAACCCGGCTCGTCGGGGTGGACCGTCACGACGGCGACCGGTGTGGTCGTGACGGCCGATCGGGTCGTCGTCGCCACCGGAGCGCACTCCGACGAGTTGCGCGGCCTCGCCGACTGTCCGGCGTTCGACGTCCGCGGCGAGACGATCGTGATGGCGACGCTCGGACCCGACGAGCAGGCCCGCCTGGCTGGGATGCCGTCGATCCTCGCCGAGCTCGACGACCCCACCTACGACGACCTCTACGTCGTCCCGCCGACCGACTATCCCGACGGCTCGGTGCGCCTCAAGCTCGGGGCGACCCGCCGCGACATGTTCCACGTGCACGACGGCGCGGCCCGCCGCGAGTGGATGTCCGGCGATCGGCATCGAGACGAGCTCGACGCGTTGCGCGACCTGTTGACGACGTTGGTGCCGGGCCTCGCCGCCGAGTCGTGGGAGACCAAGCCGTGCCTGATCACCCAGACGGCGAGCGGCCTCCCCGTCGTGGACCACCTGGCGCCGGGGCTCGTCCTCGCCGCCGGCGGCAACGGCTATGCCGCCAAGTCGGCGAACGCCATCGGCGCGCTCGCCGCACAGCTCGTCGTCGACGGGGCGTGGACCGATCCCGACCTCGACCACCGCCGCTTCGAGGCCACGCGCCGCGTTCCCTGACCGGCGAGTCCTCCGGACCCCGCCGGACCGGGTGGAGGATGGTGCGCCAGCGGTCCGGTTTCGGCGCGCTGGCGCACCATCCTCGGTAGCGTCGGCCGTATGCGAATCGTGACCGACGATCCCTCCGGCATGTCCGAGAAGTTCGAGATCCTCGCGGCGTACAGCGACGCGATGTTCTCCGGCGACACCGCTGCGGTGCTCGAATACTGGTCGGAGGACTTCCACTCCAACGTGACGACACGGGTCTCGCCCGAGCAGGTCGGCACCGACGTGCGCGGGCAGGAACAGCTCTACTGGCAGGAGGCACGGTCGGCGTTCCCCGACATGGAGTTCAGCGTCAACCTGCTCATCGAGGCCGACGACCTGGTCATCTCCAACTGGACGATCACCGGCACGCACACCGGCACCGCGTTCTTCGACGTGGCGCCGTCGGGCGAGCCGGTCGAGATCAACGGCACGGCCGTGCTCCGGTTCCGCGACGGCAAGATCGTCGAGCACTGGGGTGGACCGCACTGCCAGGCCGGGCTGGGGCTCCTGCCCGTCAGTCGCTGAGCACGAAGTCGAGCCAGAATCGCTGACCGGTGTCGGGCGACTCGTCGGCGACGGGCCCGTCGGGGACCACTGCGATGACATAGGTGCCGCTGACCGACAGCTCGAGGCCGGCGTCGACGGTCTCGCCGGCGGCGACCGACCTGACCGTCGTGTCGGGGCCGGTGATCGTCACCGTGAAGGGGACGTCGCCGTCCTCGACCGCACGAGCGCGAACCGACAGCACCTGACCCTCGACCGCGTCGAACGTGACGGGCCGGGGTTCGTTCGTCAGCACCCCGCCGATGCTGGCGCGCTGGCTGCCCGGGAGGAACGACACGGCGACGGGCTCGGTCCCCGCGCCCTCCAACCCGACCACCGGCCAGCGGGTGGGATCGCCGTCCTCCGCCAGCCGGTCGCCCGACAGCCGGTAGGAGCGCTCGACGATCCCGTGGTCGCAGCACTCCTCGTCGATGGGCTCGACCAACTGCACGACCAGGCGTTCACCGTCGGACCCGGTGGACGCGGCCACGTCGTGCACGGCGCCGTCCTCCCGATCGCTCCACCCGATGTCGGTCACGAAGGCCGGCCCCTCGTCGGTGGCGCGGTAGACGAGCACATCGGTGTCGCGGGCGGGCGAGTTGCTGTACCCGGCCAGCACACTGACGGCCGCCTCGTCCTCCCCGTCCCCGTCGAGATCGACGTAGTCGACGTCGGTCACGAGGAACAAGCGTCGACCGGCGCTGAGCGGGTCGTCGGAGCCCTCCGGATCCGAGAAGCTGCCACCGACGACTGCGACCGGAGATGCCACGGCGTCGGGGTCGGAGCCGTCGGGAGGAGCGCCGTTGAAATCGTAGGTGAAGTTGCGGAAATCGACGGTGGCGAGGCGGCCACCGTCGATCGTGGTCGACGGCGCACCGACGGTCGTCGACGTCGACTCCCCGGTCGGGTCAGCGTCGTCGGAGTTGGCCGAGTCGTCGCCGCAACCTGCGACGACTCCGACGACCGCGAGCCCCGCGACCGCGATCGCACGACGGCGACGCGAACCCCAAGGCATCCGCCGAGGGTACTTCCGGTGAACGAACGTCAGAGAATCCGCAGGTCGGCGTCGAAGTACACGCCGAGGTCCTCGGCGACCGGCGGCACCGGGTCGAACTGCAGGCGGTAGGTACCCGACGTGGGCAACGACAACGAGATCGACGGGTCAGCACCGGTGCCGATCCGGCCGGCCTCGCCGTCGGGGCCACTGATGACGACCACGAGTGGGTTCTCCGAGAGCGCCGCCGCGTCGAGCGCGAGATCGAGGGTCTGGCCCGCCGTCGCATCGAACTCCGCTGCGACCGGTGTGGTGGCATCGCCGGTCAGGTCCGCCCGACTCGTGCCGGCGAGGAACTTCACCTCGGTCGGAGCGTCGGTTGGGTTGCCGTCGGCGTCGACGCCCACCCGGACGATGCCCCACTTCTCGGGCTCGCCGATCTCGACGAGCTCGTCATCGCGGAGCCGCAGGGTGCGCTCCTCGAGCGCCGTGGGACAGCACGCCCCTTCGGCGTCCGCGTTGCGCCGCACGACGAGCACGTCGCCCTCGACTCCACCGGCGGGGGCAACGCTCACATCGTCGACGCCACCGTCGCCGCGGTCACCCACGCCGGCGTCGGTGACGTACTCGGCGGTCGTGCCGGTCCAGCGGTAGATCAGCACGTCGGTGAACTGACCGGATCCGCCGGTGCTGTAGTAGTTCGTGATGGCCGCTTCGTCGACGCCGTCGCCGTCGAGGTCGGCGAGGTCAACGTCCACGACCTCGAAGTAGAAGGAGTCGCCCGGCTGGTCACCCTCGCTGAACTCGCCGTCGACGACCGTCACCTCCGACAGCTCGTCGTCGGGCCCCACGCCCGGGTACTCGTAGGTGAAGTTCCGGAAGTCGACCTCGGCGATCGACGCGGCGCCGGGGCCTGCCGTCGTCGACGGTCCGGCCGGGTCGGCCGGCTCGCTCGTCGTGGTGGCCGTCGCGTTCGGGGTGGCATCGTCGTCCGACGAACAGGCCGAGCCCAGGAGCACGGCGGTCGCGAGCCACGCGACGAGGACGAGCCGGCTCGCCCTGCGGTGCCGCATCACGCGCCGGTCAGGAGTCGCGAACGGAACAGTTCGAGCACCTGGTCCAGCGCGGCCCGGGTGGGTTGCCCCGGCTCGTCGATGAGGTGCTCGGTGAGCACCGAGTGCGGGGGCATCGCCGCCGCCGGGTTCGCATCGGCGTCCTCGAGTTCGACTGCGACGAACGCGTCGCCGAGTTGTTCCTTCAGGAACGCGAACCGCTCGCCGCCGACGAGTTTGTCGCTCTTGAAGCGCAGGCCGAGCACCTCGAGCCCGTCCTTGGCACAGCGGTCCTTGACGATGCGCAGATCGTCGGGGCTGATGTCGATGTTGTGGGCCCGCTTGCGACCGATCGGGACCGGCAGCGAGGGCTGGGAGAGCACCGGTGCGAGCATGCGGTCGTCCGCCGCCATCGCCAGCGCGAACCCGCCGGTGAAGCACATGCCCACCGCACCGACGCCCGGCCCGCCACACCGTTCGTGCTCGTGCTTCGCGAGGGCCCGCAACCACGTGACCACGGGCGACGACGCTCCGGTCGCGAACACCGTGAACTCCTTGCTGATGCACGCAGGGACGATCGACGACAACCCGTAGAGCGTGGTCGACAGGCGGCTGGTGGTGGCCGGGTCGATGTCGCGACCGGGGGTGCCGAACAGGTGGGGCAGCACAGCGGTGCACCCGATGTCGGCGACCTTGCGGGCGAAGTCCGCGACGTGGGGCGTGATACCGGGGATCTCCGCCATCACGATCACCGCCGGGCCCGTGCCCTTGCGATAGATCGTGCGACTGACGTCGTCGTGGGTGAAGAAGTCGCGCTCGAAGTCACGGAGATCGTCGTCGGCCATCGCCAGACCGTATCCGTGCCGAGCGGGGCGCGGCGTGAACGCCGGACCGACCCCGTTCTCCTGACCTGAGGTCAACAGCGCCGCTAGCCTCGGCACATGTCGCGACTCATCCCGGGCCTGCCCACCGACGTGTTCAAGAAGGTCGACGATCTCATCGCCGACGTGAAGCCGATCCTCGTCGAGGTCGACACGACGCTCACCACGGTCAGCACGACGCTCACTGACGTCGACGTGACCCTCGGTCAGGCGACCGCCACGCTCACCGAGGCGACGGCGGTGCTCACCGACGTGAAGGGCCTGCTCGGTGATCTCGGAACGAAGCTCGAACTCCTCGACGAGGTCCCGGCGATGAAGCAGCAGTTGGCCGAGGTGCACGCGATGCTCTCCGGTCTCACGGCCGGAGCCCGGTCGAAGAAGTAG
>CALMLJ010000449.1 GCA_937868025.1 uncultured Acidimicrobiaceae bacterium | reverse complement strand
CTTTGTCACATCCTGAGGAGCCTGGTCAGGTTTCGTCCGAGCGTCCGAGCAGGTCTTGCTTCCACGCCCGGAATCGGGAGTGCCGTTCGCCGCTCGGCCCGACCCCGTCACCCGTGCCGTCGGGGAACAGGCGGAACGTCGACTGCTCGGCCGGGTCGTCGGCGCGTACGGCGAAGTAGCGGGCGTCGGCACCCTTGGCGGGGCCGACGCGCCACAACAGCCACGGGCCGATCCGACGCTTGTAGGCGGTGACCAGCGGACCGTCCGGAGCCGGCAGATCATCGCCGAGCGTGAGGAGTTCCGCCGGTGCTTCGATCCACGCCGAGGCGACGATGTTGCGGTCTCGGGTGGGAGTCGGCGGCAGGTCCTCGGTGTGGATCGGCGTCGTGTCGAGTGGACGCTCGTCGGCGGGCAAGGGACGGTCGGGGGGCTGCGTCATGTCGTCAGAAGCAGGTCAGCGTGACCCGGCGGTCGGACGCGCTGACCGCCAGGGTCATCGAGGCGTCGGCCACGACATCCTGCCCCGTGGCGAGGAACACCGGAGAGGACACTCCGCCGCGGATCCACGTGTCGTTCGGGTTGCCGAGGACTCCTCCGTGCGGCGCGACGTAGAGGCTCCGTGACCCGTCGGTCGTCGCCCAACGGGTGTGCGCCCACGGCACGCCCGGGTCGACACGGACGGTTGCGCCGGAAGTGAGATCGACGACGAACGCATCGTCGGAGGGGATCGGGTCCAGCGCGGCGCCGGCGGGTCGGGCCCGACCGACGAGGAGGTGCCAGTCGTCGAGGAAGGTGATCGGGCTGTAGGCGCCGGAGGGCGGTACGACGTCGAGCGCGTTGACGGTCGCGTTGGTCGCGGTGTCGATCACCGTGATCCTCCGTGTCGCTCCGCTGGTCACGACGACGCCGCGGTCGAGCGTCGGGCTGAACGTCGCGAGGGACGTGCCGGCGGGCGTCGTGAAGGCGAGCGGGGTCGACGTGCCGTCGGCGAGGGAGACCCTGCGGTAGGTCGTCGGCGACGTGTCGTTGGCGACGACTGCCGCGGAGAGATCGGCGGACACCTGCACGATCCAGTTCGACACCGCCGGACCGAGCGGTAGCGGGGTGATGGCGCCCGTCGTGGCGTCGTAGCGCGACCACTCCGGCACGCCCGGAGGCAGTGGTGCGTACCGCTGGATCAGCAGCGCGGTGCCGTCGGGGTTCGCCCAGAAGCTGGCGCCGTCGGTGTTGCGCAGGGCGACGCCCAGCGAACGCCGGGTACCGCCGGATCGGTCGACGACCTCGTAGCCGAAGGAGTACAGCGGGTCGTCGTCGAGGTAGTGCTGGATCACGACGAGGTTGCCGTCGGCGGACATCGCCGGGATCGCATCGCCGGCACCGAGCGAGAGGGGAGCGGCTGCGCACGCGAAGGGCGACGGCTCGGTCGGCGGGTCCGGGACGCAGGCCGTCGTGGCCAACAGGGCGAAGCCCAGGGCGGCGCAACGTCGGCTCGTCGGACGTCTCATCGTTCGCCTCCCCAGGTGTCGGCAAGTGGCCGGTGGGACGAGGGTAGTGGTCGGGCCGGCCGGACCGTCAGTCGGTCGCTTGGTTGAGCTCGAGCAGGTTGCCGGCGGGATCGCGGAGGAACGCTTGGATGCCGGCGCCGATGTCGAACGGATCGCTCACCTCGAGGCCGGCGTCGCGCAGCTCGTCGACGGTGGCGTGGCAGTCGTCCACGCCGAACGCCAGGTGCTGCGACGTCGCCGGGGGACTGAAGGCCGCGGTCTCCACGAGGTGCAACTGGCGTCCGTCGCCGATGTCGAGCCAGGCCCCGCCGTCACCGAGCGCTGCCGGCCGCGCTGCGACCACGAGGCCGAGGGCGTCGCAGTAGAACCGCAGCGCTGCGTCGAGGTCGTCGACGTCGAGCGAGATGTGTTGAACCCGGAGCTTCACCATGCGACGAACGGTACGTCAGATGAGCTGGACGGGCGTCGTGGGACCCGGGCCGGGGCGATAGTCGTTTGACGGCCGGGTCTACCGTGGGCGGATGTTCATGGTGATGTTCCGTGGCGGGCAAGGCCGGCGCAGCGAGCGCGACGTACGTCGTCGTTTGCTGGGCCAGAACTTCCTCGCTGATCGATCGCTGATCTCCCGGTTCGTCGCCGGGCTCGACCTCGCTCCCGGCGGCCTCGTCGTCGACGTCGGCGCTGGCGCCGGCGCGCTCACTGTCCCGCTTGCGATGGCCGGCGTCGAGGTCTGGGCCGTCGAGCGCGACGACGCGTGGGTCGAACGGCTCCGCGCCGCCATCGGCCGCGCCGGTGTCGTCGACTCGGTGCGAGTGATCCGAGGCGACCTGCGGACGGTTCGCCTCCCGCGCTCGCCGTACCGGGTGGTGGCGAACCCACCGTTCGGACTCACGACGGCGCTCCTCGGACGGCTGCTCGACGACCCCGATCGTGGTCCAGAACGGGCCGACGTCGTCGTGCAGCGGGAGGTGGCGCGCAAGCATGCGGCCGACGTTCCGACATCGCTCCGCACGGCGGCCTGGGCGCCGTGGTGGGAGTTCTCGCTCGGGATGCACATCGATCGTCGAGCGTTCCGACCGGTGCCGTCGGTCGACGCGTCGGTGCTGCGGATCGACCGACGCAACCCTCCGATCCTGCCAACGCGCCTCGCCCCGGGCTTCGTGGAGGTGCTCCGACCGCGGTGGGGGCCCGGCGGTGATTCGTCGCATGAGGCAAAGGTGCCCAATCGGCCGCAGGCTCCCTGATCTGCAGTCGACTGTCAGACCCTTCCGATACACTCGAACACATGTTCGACGTGACAGTGCTGACCGAGATGACGGCGAAAATCGCCGGCCTCGACGAGCACCTGTACGCGGATGACGACCTGTTGGCCGGCGTCAAAGCGATCGAGACGGCGATGCAGTCGCTCCAAGCCGCGCAGGGGGCGTTGTTGGGTGAGCTCGACGCGAGGGGCACCACTGATGTCGTGTCGGGTCATCGGACTGCGAACTGGTTGGCCCACGAAACCGGGATCGCCCCGGTTACCGCGAAAGCGCGGGTGCGGTTGGCGGTGTCGTTGAGGTTGGATCTCCCCGAAACGGATCGCGCTGTACGTGACGGCCGCTTGTGTGCGGATCGAGCCAAGGTGATGGCCAACGCGATCAACGACCGCATCGCCACCGAGTTCCGCCAGATCGAAGCGTCACTCATCGCGGAGTCAGCATCGATGACGTTCGGCGACTGGGCTCAACGCGTCGCGATCGTCGCCGCCTTGTTGGACCAGGACGGGCCGGAACCGTCGGAGGATCCGAACAACAACCGGCTCCGATTGAAGGGCGGTCGCGACGGGATGAAACTCTCGGGCGTCCTGGTCGGCGATCTTGCCGCCACGACGAAGGCAGCGGTTGAGCAGATCGCCGACGAACTCTGGCGGCAGTATCGCGACGACTCCGAGCGCACCAACGGTGAGATCGCGGTCCCGTCGCGGGCGACGTTGTTGGCGATGGCGCTCGCCGAAGCAGTCCGGCGTGGCCTGATGGTCAAAGCAGATGGCACGGCGGTGAAGAAGCCGAAGGTCGAAGCGACCTTGGTGCTCCACGCCGAGGACCCCGACATCGTCCACATCAACGGCAAACCCCTCATCCGCGGATCCGCAACGGCACTCGCCTGCGACATGGCCGTGTGGACCATCATCCTCAACTCGCTTGGTCTCCCGTTGGATATGGGTCGGGAGTTGCGTAACGCCAGCGATGAGCAGCGCAAAGCGCTCGAGGCTCGCGATGGTGGGTGTGTGTTCCCCGGATGCGGGCTCCGCCCCGACTGGTGCGACGCCCACCACATCGCCCAATGGTGGCGAGATCTCGGCACGACCGACATCAAGCACATGGTGTTCCTGTGTCGCCATCACCACGGTGTGATCCACCGCAAAGGCTGGAATCTGCAGATCGGTGACGACGGATGGTCGTGGATCACCACACCCTCCGGTATCAGCCTGTGGTGTCAACGCCACGGCACCATCCGATCCGGCGCACCACCCGGCAGTTGACCCTTCCTCCTGAGTGCCCTCGCTACGGCGCGGCGGATTCGATGTGTCACCCTGTCCGGCGTGCCGTTCACCTTCTTCGCGCACCAGGTG
>CALMLJ010000448.1 GCA_937868025.1 uncultured Acidimicrobiaceae bacterium | reverse complement strand
CGGGGCAACCTGATGCGGATCGACGTGTTCAGCATCTTCCCCGAGATGATCACCGACTTCGGTGGCCATTCCCTCTTGGGTAAGGCCCAGGAGAAGCAGCTCCTCGACCTCCGTGCCCACGACCTCCGGGCGCACACGACCGATCCGCACCGCACGGTCGACGACTCGCCGTTCGGCGGTGGCGCCGGCATGGTGCTGATGCCCGAGCCGATCTTCGCGGCGGTCGAGGCCGTCGATCCGCCGCGGCCCCTCCTGATGCTGTCGCCCGCCGGCCGTCGGTTCGACCAGACCATGGCCGAGGAGCTGGCCGCCGGTGGGGGCTTCTCGCTGTTGTGTGGGCGGTACGAGGGCATCGACCAGCGGGTCCGCGACCACCTGTGCGACGGCGAAGTGTCGCTCGGCGACTTCGTCCTCAACGGGGGAGAGGTGGCGGCCTTCGCCATCATCGAAGCGGTTGCCCGCCTGGTTCCGGGGGTGATGGGCAACTCCAGTTCGGCGCTCGACGAGTCCTTCAGCTCGGGCCTGCTCGAGTACCCGCAGTACACCCGTCCCGCCGAGTTCCGCGGCTGGGCCGTGCCCGATGTGTTGCGTTCGGGCGACCACGGCCGCGTCGACCGGTGGCGTCGCGCCCAGGCGCTCGCCCGCACGTTGCGTGACCGCCCCGACATCGTCGCTGCGGCCGGCGGGCTCGGCGACGCCGACCGCCGTCTGCTCGCCGACCACGGATTCGACGAGGCTGGACACCCCGTCGGCTAGGGATGTTGGTGCCACGGACTGGGAGCGAGTAACGTCACTCCGTCGCGTCCCGCCTGGACGCCCGCGCCCCACCGGGCCGCACTTCTTCGAAATCCACCTCAGGAGCACACGCGCCATGAAGCCGACCGATGTTGTCGACCAGTCGAGCCTGCGGGACGACGTCCCCGATTTCGCTCCCGGCGACACCCTCAAGGTGCACGTCCGCGTCGTCGAGGGCACCCGTGAGCGTGTCCAGGTGTTCCAGGGTGCGGTCATCCGTCGCCAGGGTGGCGGCCTGCAGGAGACCTTCACGGTCCGCAAGCTGTCCTTCGGCGTCGGCGTCGAGCGCACCTTCCCGGTGCACTCCCCGACGATCTCGAAGATCGAGATCGTGACCCGTGGCGACGTCCGCCGCGCCAAGCTGTACTACCTGCGCGACCGCGTCGGTAAGTCGGCGAAGATCAAAGAGAAGCGCTAGTCCTCAGCGGCGCACTGCGCCGCTGACTCACAGCTTCCCCTCCCGGTCACACATGACGGCGCCTGCTGGTTGCAGCGCGCCCGGGAGGAAACATGTCCCAGCACCGACGATCCCTCGGGATCGAGGGCGAGGAGTTGGCGGCGCGCTGGTACGAACGCCACGGCTACGTCGTCGCCGAGCGCAACTGGCGTTGCCGCGCCGGAGAAATCGACCTGATCCTGCGGCGCGGTCGCGAGGTCGTGGTGTGCGAGGTGAAGACCCGCTCGTCGGATCGTTACGGCACCGGTGCCGCTGCGGTGGACTGGCGCAAGCAGCGCACGATCCGCCGGGTCACCGCGGCGTACCTGTCACAGCGCGAGGGCCGCGCCCCGTCGGGCATCCGGTTCGATGTCGCGGTGGTATCGCCGGGTCCACACGGGTGGGCGATCGAGGTGATCGAGCACGCGTTCTGAGCGTCGCCGATCAGCCGAGCAGCGCCCAGATGAGCGCGGCGATACAGATGGCGACGGCGGCGGCGACCAGCACGTAGTCGCTGGCGCGCTTCTTGTGGACGCGGTTGGGGTTGAAGCCCATGGGTCCCCAGTATCGTGCGGCCATGGACGACTCGTCGCATCAGCCCCAGGACTACATCGGCTTCGACCCCGCGGCGTCGGCTCCGCCGCCCGAGCAGCTCCGACTGTCGCCCGAGGAGACGCGGGTGCTCGGTTGTCTGATCGAGAAGTCGCGGACGACTCCCGACGACTATCCGCTCACCGGCAACGCGCTGATGCGGGCGTGCAACCAGTCGACGTCGCGGGACCCGATCGTCAACTACGACCAGCGGACGATCGACGCGACCGTCAACTCGTTGAAGTCGGCGGGCTTGCTGCGGTTCGTCCACACCACGTCGGGCCGCAACATCACCCGTTACCGCCACGTCGTCGACGAGCGGCTCGGACTCGATGAGGCCGAGACGGCCATCTTCGGTCTGTTGATGCTCCGTGGCGCCCAGACGGTGGCGGAGCTCAAGACTCGGGCCGAGCGGCTCCACCCGTTCCGATCGCTCGACGACGTGAACGCCACGCTGCGTTCATTGACGGTGCGACCCGAGCCCTTCGCCGTGCTGCTCGAGCGTCAGCCCGGCCAGAAGGAGGCGCGCTGGACCCACGTGCTCTACGGGGAGCCCTTGCTCCCGTCGGCCGCCCCCTCGGCGTCCTCGGGGGGCGCGGGCGGCGGTGGCGCGACCTCGGCCCGCATCGCCGAACTCGAGGCGCAGGTCGCGGCCCTGACCTCGGCGTTGAACGAGGTGCGAACCGAACTCGGTCTCGACCCGATCGCGACTGGCCCTGCCGCCACTGAGGGCGCGGCCGACGGGTCCGCCTGATCGAGCACCGGACCCGGGCGACTCGGCCCGGGCGACACGACGATCAACGAACGGGCGAGCGCTGACGCAGTCTGCCCGGCGAGCTACAGCTTCTCGCAGGCGATGCCGTCGCGATCGCGATCGAGCTTCGAGGCGTTCTCGTTGTACTGCGCCGCGTCGACGGTGAAGTTCGTGACCCGCTGGGCCCCGCCCGCGACCTTGTCGACGGCCCCGGGGCGGCCGATGCCGTGCGGATGCGTGGCGTTCAGCGCCGCGCAGTTGGAGAACTTGCAGGACGTCGTGACCGAGAGCGAGACGAGGATGGCGGCGATGGCGAGGGAGCGCTTCATCCCGCCAGGGTAGATCATTTTCGTTTTGAACTAGCCGGAAGTTGGTGCTTCGATCACTCCCGACGCGCTGGCGAGGGTGCCGTTCTCGGTGTCGGGGGTGGGCGCTAGGTTGCTGTCACGCCCCTGAGGGGCGGCTCGCCCGCCGGTTCCCGGCCGTGGCCACCAAGTGATTCTCGTCCTGGGCTCTCGCCCTGGGAGCGACATGTTGGCCATCGTCCGTTCCGCGACCCTGCTCGGGGTGCGCGGCACTCCGGTCCGGGTGGAGGTGCACGTCTCATCAGGCGTGCCCGGCTTCACCATCGTCGGGCTCCCCGACACGTCGTGTCGCGAGGCGCGTGACCGCGTCCGCGCCGCGATCCTGTCGTGCAAGCTGAGGTGGCCCGACCAGCGAATGACCGTGAACCTCGCGCCGTCCGGTGTTCGCAAGATCGGCGCGGGTCTCGACCTCGCCATCGCGATCGGCCTGCTCGTCGCCACCAAGCAGCTTCCCGACAGCGCTCAGGACCTGGCATACCTGGGCGAACTGGGGCTCGACGGCTCGGTCCGGCCCGTGGTCGGTGGCGTGCCGCTCGCGGCGAGCATCGA
>CALMLJ010000447.1 GCA_937868025.1 uncultured Acidimicrobiaceae bacterium | reverse complement strand
GGGGCCGGCAAGACCATGCTCGCCGAGCGGCTGCCCGGCATCCTCGGGCCGCTCGACGACGAGGGCGCCATCGAGGTGACGACCATCCACAGCGCAGCTGGGGAGGCGCTGCCGGCCAACGGCCTCATCCGCACGCCGCCGTTCCGGGCACCGCACCACACCGTGTCCAACATCGCGTTGGTCGGTGGCGGATCCCACGTCCTCAAGCCTGGTGAGATCTCCCTGGCCCATCGGGGTGTGCTGTTCCTCGACGAGATGGGGGAGTTCAGCGCTGTCGGGCTCGACGCCTTGCGCCAGCCGCTCGAAGCGGGCCACGTTCGCATCAGCCGGGCCCACGCGACGGCGACCATGCCGGCGTCGTTCCAGCTGGTGGGCTCGATGAACCCGTGCCCGTGTGGCTTCGCCGGTTCTGCCACCACGTTCTGCCGGTGCTCCGGCGCAGCGCTGGGCCGGTACGCCCGACGGGTGTCGGGGCCACTGCTCGACCGGTTCGACCTCCGCCTCCGGGTCGAGCCGACCGACGGGGCCCGCCTGCTCGGGGCGGCGGCGGGGGAGTCGAGTGCCGTCGTCGCCGATCGAGTGGCGGCAGCGCGCGAACGGGCCCGCAGTCGTGGTGTCGCCGTCAACCGCCTCCTGTCGAACCGTCGGCTCGATGAGCTGACCACCGTCGACGACACCGCCCGGGTCCTGCTCGAGGACGCCATCGCCGCCGGTCGGCTGAGCGGGCGGGGACTTCGTCGAATCAAGCTCGTGGCGTTGACCCTCGATGACCTCCGTGGCGGGAGCGGTCGCCTCGATGCCGAGGTCGTGGCGCAGGCGATGGCGCTGCGTGCCGACCTGCGGTTCGGCGAGATCGGGGTGGGAGCATGAGCCCCGATCGAGTGGCCATCGAGGCGGCCTGGCTGTCGCTGCTGTCGTTGCCCGGGGTGGGTCCGGGCCGGCTGTGGGACATCGCGGTGGACGGCGACCCCATCGGCACGTGGACGGCGATGTCGACCGGCGCGCCGCCGGCAGCCCTCTCCTCGACTGCCGAGCAACGGGCGGCCTGGCGGAGCGCGGCTGCGGCGATCGACCCGGAGTCCCTCGTCGATGCACATGCCGCAGCCGGGATCACCGTCACGCTCCACGGCGACCGGGGCCACCCGAGCATCGACCAGCGCGACCCCCACGTGCCACCGGTGCTGCTGTGGCGAGGCGGAGGGTCGCCGGCGGAGCTCACCGGACGTCCATCGGTCGGCATCATCGGCACTCGTCGGGCGACGCGGGCCGGTGTCGAACTGGCGCGTGAATTCGGCCGCTCGCTCGCCCTCGCCGGGTGCACGGTCGTGTCGGGGCTCGCGCTCGGAGTCGACGCTGCCGGTCACCGGGGTGCCCTCGAGGCCGGCGCCGCGCCGCCGCTCGGTGTGGTCGGCAGCGGGCTCGACGTCGTGTATCCCCGCGCCAACCGAGCACTCTGGCACGACGTGGCCGAGCGCGGTCTGTTGTGCTCGGAGTACCCGCTGGCGACCCCGCCGGCAGCGTGGCGGTTTCCGGCCCGCAACCGCATCCTCGTGGCGTTGTGCGACGTGGTGGTCGTGGTGGAGAGCCACGAGCGCGGCGGGTCGCTCATCACCGCGGGCATCGCCGGCGCTCGTGGTGTGCCGGTGCTCGCGGTGCCCGGGGCGTTGCGCAGTCCGGCGTCGGTCGGCACCAACCGTCTGATCGCCGACGGCTGCCAGCCCTGCCTCGGCGTCGAGGACGTGTTGGCGGCGCTCGGCCTCACGACCGCGCCCACCTTGCCGTTCCCCGACCGGGACGCGTCGGCCGTCCCCGATGACCGGGCGTCTCCGGCCGAGGCGGAGGTGCTCGACGCGTTGGGATGGGTGGCTCGGTCGATGGACGAGTTGGCCGACGACTGCCCGACACTCGGCCTCGCCGAGTTGTCGCTCGCCGTGGCGTCGCTGCTCGGCCGTCGGATCGTGGTGGAGCGCGACGGGCGCCTCGAACGAGCGCGGTGAGTGTGCGAGATCCCCGCCCTGCCTCGCGCGGTGAGCGGTCTCGTTCGCGCTGTCAGCGTTGGAGGTGTACGATCGCCCCATGGGTTGGCGGCTGACGGAGTTCGAGCGTTCGACGCTCTCGTTGAGCGACTCGACCCGCGCGGTCTACCGGCGGGATCTCGACGCGTTCGTCGCCTGGCTCGATCTGCAGGACATCGTCGAGCCGGAGGCGGTCACCCGCGCGGTGCTCCGGCGGTACCTGGCAGCGATGAGCGGTCAGGGCGGACCGGCGGCAGCCGATCGCCCGCTCGCCCCACGAACGATTCGCCGCAAGATCTCGGCGCTTCGCCGCTACTTCGACTGGCTCGCCGCCCAAGGCGTCATCGACGTCGATCCCACTGCCGGCCTGTCCACCCCGCGCGGCGACCGTCGGCTGCCCCGTGTGCTGACCGCTGACCAGCTGACGGTCCTCCTCGACGAGGCACCCGTGGTGGCGCCGAACGGCGGTACCACGGCGCCGTCTCCCGACGACGAGGCCCGCGACCTCCGCGACGACGCCGTGCTCGAACTGCTCTACGGGTCGGGCCTGCGCGTGTCGGAGCTCTGCGGGCTCCGCGTCGATGACGTCGACTTGGCGCGTGGTGCGGCCACGGTCTGGGGCAAGGGCGGCAAGCAGCGCCTCGTCCCGCTGAGCGTGCCCGCCATCGATGCGATCCACCGCTGGAACGCCCGGGGTCGGGCCCGCTTCGAACCCACCGACGGCTCGGCCGCTGCCGACCCGTCATATCTGTTCTTCAACCTGCGTGGGCGGGCTCTCGCCCCACGGGATGTGCGGAGGATCCTCGATCGCCGCACGCTGCGCCAAGCCCAGGCGCCCGTGAACCCCCACGCCCTTCGGCACAGCTTCGCGACTCATCTTCTCGACGGTGGTGCCGATCTAAGAGTCGTACAGGAACTTCTCGGACACGTGGATCTGGCAACGACGCAGATCTACACCCACGTCTCCAAGGAGCGATTGCGACAGGTCTACGAAGGAACTCATCCGAGGGCGTGACAATGCTGGGGAAGTCGGACATGGCAGTAGTAGAGAGCGACGTGAACGTCCTCTGGTCGCGGTACCAGGAGGCGGGGGATCCGGGCATCCGTGACGCCCTCATCCTGAATTACTCACCGTTGGTCAAGTACGTCGCGAGCCGCGTCTCGGTCGGCCTTCCCCAGAACGTCGAGCACGCGGACCTCGTGAGCTACGGCATGTTCGGCCTGATCGACGCCATCGACAAGTTCGAGCCCGACCGTGGCTTCAAGTTCGAGACCTACGCCATCAGCCGTATCAAGGGCGCCATCCTCGACGAGTTGCGCAGCATCGACTGGGTGCCCCGCTCGGTTCGCTCCAAGGTCCGGTCGGTGGAGAAGGCGTTCGCCAAGCTCGAAGCTCGCGAGGGCCGGGCGCCCACCGACGAAGAGGTCGCCGCCGAACTCGGTTGGACCGAGCCGCAGTTCCAGCAGGTCCTCAGCCAGATCTCGGTGGTGGGTATGGCAGCGCTCGACGAGATCCTCCTCGTCGGCGGTGATCGTGGCGAGGCGCTCACGCTCGGCGACACGATCGCCGACTCCAGCCACGGCCCGACGGGCGCCTTCGAGGTGACCGAGGTGCGCCAGATGCTCAGCCAGGCCATCAACGGCATGCCCGAGCGCGAGAAGGTCGTCCTCACGCTCTACTACTACGAGTCGCTGACGCTGTCGGAGATCGGGCGCGTGCTCGGTGTCACCGAATCGCGGGTGTGCCAGATCCACACCAAGGCCATGATCCA
>CALMLJ010000446.1 GCA_937868025.1 uncultured Acidimicrobiaceae bacterium | reverse complement strand
AGCTGACCGACGGGGGCCGCGACCTCGCCGTGGCGATCAACACCGAGCTCCACCGGTGGGAGTCGGGGCTCGCGCTGCCCCGCGACCGGCCCGACGTGGTCGAACTCGTGGACGGCCTGACCGCGGCCATCGGCCTGCACCGCCCCGTCTCCCCGTAGGGATCCGGGGCGGCACGGCCGGCCCGCCCGCGGACGGGTGGGACCCCTCAGGTCAGTTCTGGTGCAGGGCACCGACGGCACGGAGGTCGAAGCCGCCGCTGCCCGTGGTCTTGTGGGCGTCGTAGATGTCCCGTCCGAACGAGTCGAGGTAGCGATCCCCGGCGTTCGGGTAGTCGGGCGCACCGACGATGTCGAGAATGCGGACGTGCGTGATGTGGTCGAGGTCGACGAGACCGTTTCGGACTGCCGCCTTGTTCCGTAGCGCCGTCAGGTCGAACGGGGTGCCGTAGCCGCCGGCGTCCTTGCCGGCGAGGCCGCCGAGGAGATTCGGCGGCTGCGTGACGAAGCCGGAGACCGCCGTCGGCTGCCGCGACGCGCTGTCGAAACGGACGAAGTTCACCCCGTCGCTCGACACCTCGACGTAGGCCAGTTCGCAGAACAGGTTGCTGCCCGAGACGAAGCCGTTCTCGAACACCGCCAGGTCGTTGCCCGCACCGTTGCTGATCGGGTGGTCGAGGAAGGTCATCGTGATCCAACCGGAATTGCCGAGGACGACAACGTCGGTGCCGTAGGGGCCGACGGCGTTGTTCGGGGTCTGGAACCCCACGGTCACGTCGGCTCCGGCGACGTAGTCCTGGTAGCCGGTGGACCAGCCGACGAACGCGGCATCGGTCCCCGCCAACGCCGGTGAATCCGTTGTGCCGGACTGGCCGGAGTACCACGGCGTCACGTCGTAGGTCGCGTCGAAGATCGTCGTCGGGTCGCACGTGGCCGATGCCGAACGTGCAACGACACGCGTCGGACCGGAGAACGACGCGAGCGCGAGCGAGGACGTGATCGTCCACGTCGCCGAGCCCAGGTCGTCGTCGGGCGCCAACGTGGCCACCTCGATCGGGCCGCCGCCGGGGATCGTGAACGGCAGGGTCTCGAGATTCGAGACGCGCGTCAGCACCGGGGCGTCGGGAACGTCGCACACGGGGAGCGGTGGAGCCGTCGTCGTGGTGGTCGACGTGGTCGTGGTGGTCGTGGTGGTCGTGGTGGTCGTTGTACCGGGATCGGCCGGCACGTCGACGGGACACGCCGTCAACAGGAGCGAGCCCCCGACGACCAGCGCAACCGCGGCACCGGTCCTTCGAGTCACACGCTGTGGGTTCAGAGTTTGCACGTCATCGCCTTTCGGATGGAGGCCCATGACCTGGGCTCCGACGACGAGTGCCGCTGGCGGCCCGGTGAGGGGCGCGCCCGCGTTCAGCGAATGCGGAGCTCCGGCCGTAGTCCTCGACGGGTTGAGTGGAGCAACGCACCGGTCTGGTAATCCGGCTCGCACCCGAGGTCGAGGCGGAACGCCACGACCTCGGAGGCCTACGGTTGCGGGTCAGCGCCGGACTTCGACCGGCTTCCCCACACTGATGCGAAGGTTCTCAGTTGTGGCCCACGGGTGTGGGTTCCGGCGAGTCGACCATCGCGGTCGATCGCCCGTCAAGGTCACGGTCGAGGCCGCAATGAGTACTAAGCAGGCGACAGCACGGCGATCCGGGCCGACCCGTGGCGGCCGCCGTCGCTCGCTGCGGGTTGCTCAGAGCCGCCTCGCGCCGCACCGTGCTGTCGGTCGACCGGTTCCACCCGATCGGGGCCGAGATCCTCTTCCCCCCGGTCGGGCCCGCCACCACCGATACGATCCGCTGATGCGCCTCACCTCGAGCCGGATCGTCCTCACCAAACGGCACGCGCTGACCATCAGCCGGGGCACCATGGCCGGTTCCACCAACGTGGTCGTCGAGGTCAGCCACGACGGGATCGTGGGCATCGGCGAGATGGCGCCGAGCGACGTCACGGGGGACTCAGCCGACGACACCGAGGCAACGCTCGAACGATGGGGGCCTCTCCTGGCGCCGGTCGCTCCCATGGAGCGGCAGCGCATCTCTGCCCTCCTCGACCACGACAGTGCCGGCAGCGCGGTGCGGGCGGCCCTCGACATGGCGCTCTACGACTGGCTCGGCAAACGCGCCGGTCTCCCCGTCTGGCAGCTCCTCGGCGGCGATGCCGGCCGGATCGTCCCCACCTCGCTCACCGTCGGTATCAATCCACCCGACGTGGTGCGCGAGATCGTCCCCGAGATCCTCCACCGCACGGGGGCGCTGGTGTTGAAGGTCAAGCTCGGTCAACCGGCGGGCCTCGACGCCGACCGGGAGAT
>CALMLJ010000445.1 GCA_937868025.1 uncultured Acidimicrobiaceae bacterium | reverse complement strand
ACCTCGGGCTCGTCGCCCGAGTCACGGTCAGGGCCACTCACGTCGACTCTTCGCCGCCATCGTCGTCCAACCACTCGACCTTGGCGCGTTCGAGCCACGCCGAGGCAACGCCCGCGGACGTGTCGAACCCGTGGTCGTCGGCGACCACCGACAAGATCTGGTCGCTCAACGCGAAGCGCTCGTCGGTCACGTCGACACTGCCGAGACCGGTCGACCCCTCGATGCGGATCGCTCCGCTGTCGAGCACGCTGAGAAGCAACCGGAGTTCCGACCCGTCGCCACGCTCGATGAGCGTGGCGGTGAGCTCGTTGACCGCCACGCGGAGGTCCTCGATCGCCTCGACGTCGAAGCCGGCCAGCGATGCCAGCCCGCCCATCGCCAATCGAACCGGCCGCACGAGGCGAGGGTCGGGGGCGATGGTGATGCTGATCGAACCCTCGAAGGCGGGCTCGGGATCGTGCTGGCTCACGTGGTCTCCTCGAACGGGGTGACGAGCAATTGGGTACCTCGTGGGTCTGGGCGTCGTGCGGTCGTACCCTCGAGGGGGAACGGCCAGACATCGACGACCACCACGCTGGCGAGCGTCGGAATCAGCTGGACTCGAACACGCTGTCGAGCCCCGTGACCTGCAGCAGCCGATCGACGGCCTGACTGCGGCCGGCGAGGGAGAACGCCACCGACATCTCCTCGGCGCGTTGGCGCGCCGTGACCAGCGTGCGCAAGCCGGAGGAGTCGATGAACGTCACGCCATGGAGGTCGAGTACCACGGCCGAGCCGGAGTCGATGATGGCGAGCAGCTGCCCCTCGACCTGGGGGGCGGTGGCCACGTCGATCTCGCCGGTCGCCCGAACGACGACGGATCCCATGTCCTCATCGGTCTCGACGGTGAACGAGGGTGATTCATCCATGGCCATCAGCGGAGCGTAGCAACGCCCGTCGCGAATCGACATGCGATGAGGGCTGTCGCGCTGCTCAATCCCCCATCCGGGGGTGCGCTGCCACGGCGTCCGCCATCACCCGGTACCGGACACGTCGAGATCGTCGACCTCGAACCACACCTTCTTACCGTCAGTGGCCCGTTCGACACCCCACCACCGGCTGAGCTGGTCGACGATCGACAACCCGCGACCCGTCGGCTCGGTCGCACTCGGATTCCGGAGTTCGGGAAGGCCGAGCGACTGATCGGTGACCTCCACCCGGAGCCCGGTGGGAAGGGCGATGATCTCGACGGCCCCGCCCGACGAGCCGTGTTCCACGGCGTTCGTCACGACCTCGCTCACCAGCAGCTCGGCCAACAGGACGACATCGCCCAGGCCCCACCCCCGCGCCGTGGAGCCGACGAACACCCGTGTCCTGCGAGGGGACGAGAACGACGCATCGAACTCCATGCGGGCCATCCGGCGTTCGCGTGGATTCCAGGTGGAGGTCGGGTCATCGACTCGGGGTGGTTCGTCCACGCGCGCTCCGTACCCGGCCAGTGACGATGTCAGCCGGATTGGACGAAGCTCGTCGAAGCCGATCCCCCGACGTTTGGCGATCCCCCACCGGGGGTAACCGATGCGATGATCTCGTTCCGACACGAGCGCGCCCGGTCTCACGAACGCGACGGGGTGCAGATGGTCGATCCCACTGGCCGACGAGGTACCGACGACATGGCCGACACGCGCCGCACGCCCGCCACGACGACCGTCGCCGCGCCCCGCGACGCCGCCTACCGAGTTCTGCTCATCGAGGACGACGCCGCCGACACCGTCCTGTTCCGTCACGGTGTCGGCGAGATCGACCCCGACCTGTCGATCACGTCCGTCGCGTCGCTCGACGAGGCGTCGTCACACCTCCGGGGCGATCTCGACTGCATCGTGCTCGACCTCGGTCTGCCCGGTTCGATCGACCTCGACGCGTTGCACGCCGTCCGTTCGACGTGCCCCGAGGTCGCCATCGTCGTCCTCACGGGCTGGGGCGACGAGTCGGTCGGCACCGCAGCGGTCGCCGCCGGGGCGCAGGACTACCTCATCAAGGGGGAGGCCACGGCGCCCACCATCGCCCGTTCCATCCGCTTCGCGATCGAGCGCAAACGCAACGAACGGTCGACGGCGATGCTGCTTCGGGCTCAGCTCCAGAACGTCGAACGCGAACGCCTCGAGCGAGCGCTGCTCGCAACTCCGAGCTTCCGACGCGGCGACTTCTCCTGGGCGACGAAGTACACGGCCGCGCGCACCGGCGTCGTGAGCGGTGACTTCATCGATGGCGTCGAGCTGCCGGACGGATCGATTCGGGCGATCATCGGCGACGTCGCCGGCCACGGTCCCGACGAGGCCGCGCTCGGCGTCTCCCTGCGCGCCGGCTGGCGGGCGCTCGTGCTGTCCGACCTGCCGGCCGACGCCGTACTCGCCGGCCTCGAGGACCTGCTCATGACCGAACGTTCCACCGCCGACGCGTACGCGACCGTGTGCGACGTCACGGTGTCGCCCAACCTCCGTCGGGTCGAGGTGCGCAGCGCCGGTCACCCACCTCCGGTGCTGGCCGGCGTCGGCGCCCTGGTCGACGAGCACCTGCGCTCGCCACTCGGCATGAGGTTCGGTGAACGCCGCTGGCAGGGCACGGCCTTCGAGCTCCCCGAGGTGTGGTCGATCGCGCTCTACACCGACGGGCTCTTCGAGATCCGCTCCGACGACGGTGAGATCCTCTCGATCGACGACGTGCCCGGCGCCGTCGAGCAGGCGCTCGTCGACGACTTCATCGACCCCGATCTCCTGCTCGCTCGCTTCGCCGCCCGCAGCACCGAGGGATGGCGCGACGACGTGGCACTGGCGATCGTCTCGTCGCGGGTGTGGGGCTCGCCTTGAGTGAACACCCGACGGAGCGTCGCGGCGCGCTCGGCTCGCTCGGCTCGCTCGCCAACCTGTCGATGGCCGTCGCGGTGACCGTGCTGCTCGTCGGCACGATCGTGGTCATCGTCAGCTTCTCCAACCTCCTCGCGGCACGCTCCGAAGTCTTCAATCGTCTGGGTCCGGCCCTCGTGCAGACCGAGAAGCTCCGAACGTCCCTGCTCGACCAGGAGACGGGGGTGCGTGGATTCGCCCAAACCCACGACGGCCGGTTCCTCGAGCCGTACGAGGACGGCAAGACCGCCGAGGCCGCCCTCACCCGCAACCTCCATTCGTTGCTCGCCGACGAGCAGGCACCGATCGAACGGCGCCTCGACGACGTCACCGGGGCCGCGGCGACGTGGCGTCGGGACGTCGCGGAGCCCATCGCCAACTCACCCGACGCAACGAACGGCGACGACGGCGAGCAGGCCGCACTCATGTCGAAGCTCGCGTTCGACGACGTTCGCGCCGCGGTCGACCGCCTCGAACGCGACGTGTCCGCGGGCAGCAGGGCCGCCCGCTCCGACCTCGACACCGCCACGACGTCGCTCGGCGTCGCGATCGGCCTCGCCCTCGCGGGGGTCACGGGGTCGGGGCTGTTCGGCGCATGGCTGCTCCGGCGTCGGGTCGTGGTCCCGATCGAGCAGCTGGTCGACCAGACCGACAGCGTCGATCTCG
>CALMLJ010000444.1 GCA_937868025.1 uncultured Acidimicrobiaceae bacterium | reverse complement strand
TCATCGGTCGCAATCACTACACCCGCGAACGCTTCTGGGAGATCTACGACCGTCCGGCGTACGAGGCCGCCCGCGCTGCCCTCGACCCCAGCGGGCTCTTCCCGGACCTCTACGACAAGCTGGGCCGCGTCGACTGACTTGCCGTCCCCCGAAGTTCCGACGTGGAACCCGGCTCAGGCGGGTTCCACGTCGGGAAAGACCGACGGGCGCTCGGGTGTGGAGCCAGCGCGGCGAGCGATCGCCTCGACGATCTCGGCGCCGACCGCATCACGCTCGTCGCGCAGTCTCCTGACCGTGTAACGCATGAGGAGCAGCCCCTCCTTCTGGATGCGATTCTGCCGTTCGAGGTCGCACTCGACCTGGTGGAAGAGACCGTGCCACTCACCGGAGTCACATTCGATGCCGAGCATCGAATCCGGGTAGGCGAAGTCCACGCGGTACCTGAATCCGTCGACATGCACCTTGAACTCGCGGACCGGTGCGGGGAGCCCGATCTCGCGCAGCAACCCCCTCATCGCCTTCTCGAACCCGAAGCCGTCGCCGTATCCCCGGGCCGTCAGCACGCGTTGCGCTGTCGCCGACCCGGCGCGTCCTCGGCGCCCGAGCTCCTCGACTCGCTGTTGGTAGCGCTCGTAGGTCGTGAGCCCGTCGCGTACGGCGTGATCGAGTGCCGCCCCAACCTGTTGGTGTGCCAGCGACCGACCGGAGTCGAAGAGCGAGCGCTCGATGGACGTCACGGGAACGTCGAGATGCCGGCGGCGGTCGGCCCCAGGGAGATCGATGGTCTGGTGGGCCCGCACGCCCTCGAGCCGGACTCGCCGGGCCGAGGTCGTGAGCACCTCAATCGACGGTCCAGGGCGCACTCCCCACCATGCCAATGCGCACGGTCCGGAGATCCATGAGTCGGGAGCAGTGGCGAGAGCTGCCGCAGCGACACGCTGCTCCCAGGTGAGCGGACCGCCAGGGAGGCGAAACACCCCGCGGTGGATCGGCACGAGGAAGCCCTGAGCGCTCAGCCGATCGACCTGATGTCGACTCACACCGCAGTCGAGCAGTTGGTCGAACGTGATGAGCGCGCGCTGTGTCGACGCTCGCTCGTGAATGGGACCGAAGTCCACGATGCTTCGTCTCCTGGACCGAGACGGACATGCAGGGGAAGCGACCGACCGCCTCGACGGGGAACCCGCTCTGTGCGGGTTCCCCGTCGGAAGTTCGATCAGTGGGGCCGGGGGCCGGGGCCGGCACCGTCGGCAGAACGGGTCTGCCTAGTGCGAGGCGGCGCTCTTGAACTTGCGGACCGCCAGGAACGAGAAGACCACCGTGATCGCGATGGCGAACACGATCGACTGCCACACCGTGTCGCCCACGGGCGTGCCGCCGTAGAGCGCACGGGCCGCGTTGGTCACGATCGTGAACGGGTTCCACTCGGCGACCTTTCGTAGCCACGCCGAGGTCATGTTCTCCGGCTTCACGAAGGCGGATGACAGGAAGGTCAATGGGAACATCCAGATGAACCCGGCCGAGTTCGCCGCCTCGACGGACTTCACCGACAAGCCGATCAGCGCCTGGATCCAGCTGAAGGAGTAGCTGAACCCCAGCAGCAACGCGGTGGCCAGGAGTCCCTTCGCGAGGCCACCCTCGAAGCGGAAGCCAATCAGGAACGACACCCCCAACATGACCAGGAACGTGAGCACGTTGCGGACCATGTCCGACATCGTCCGGCCGATCAGCACCGCCCCCTGGGAGATGGGCAAGGACCGAAGGCGGTCGATGAAGCCCTTCTGCAGGTCTTCGGCGATACCGATACCGGTGAACGCCGAGCCGAACACCACCGTCTGGGCGAAGACACCGGGGATGAGGAACTGTGTGTAGTCGCCGCCCACATTGACCGAGCCGCCGAACACGTAGTTGAACAGCAACACGAACATGATCGGCTGCAAGGTGGCGAACAGCAGCAGCTCAGGACTTCGTGGCACCGCTCGAAGGTGGCGGGTTGCCTCGTTCCAACTGTCGCGGAGCGCCCAGACGACGCCACCCGGAGCGTCAACCGTGTCGCCGGCGCGACCGACGAGTGAGGATGCGGAAGAGGGCGAAGTTGCGTTGGGCGACGTCGCGGTCATGACTGGTCTCCTTCGTCGTCGGCTGCGACTTCTTCTGCTGCATGACCGGTGAGGGTGAGGAACACGTCGTCGAGGGTGGGACGGGAGACAGTGACGTCACGCACGGCCACGCCCGCGGCGTCGAGTGCCCGAACAACCTGGGGGGTTGTGGTGCCTTGACGCAACGGCACCGTCACCGTCCCGGCACCGACCGCCGGCTCGGCGTCGGGGTTGACCAGGCCGCCGAGGCCGGCAATGACCGCGCCCTGGTCGGCACCCTCACCGAGCGCAACCTCGGCCCGGGCACCGCCCAGCAGATCCTTGAGCTCGTCCGCGGTGCCCTTGGCGATCGCCTGGCCGCGGTCGATCACCACGATCTCTTTCGCCAGGCGATCGGCCTCTTCGAGGTACTGGGTGGTGAGCAGGGTGGTCATGCCCTCGGCCGTGAGCTCGTCGATGAGATCCCACATGGCGTTGCGCGACCGGGGATCGAGACCTGTTGTGGGTTCGTCGAGGAACAGCACCGTGGGTCGAGCGACCAGGCTCATCGAGATGTCGAGGCGCCGCCGCATACCGCCGGAGAATCCGCTGACAACACGATCGCCGGCCTGATCGAGGCGGAACCGGTCGAGCAGTTCTTGCGCCCGACGCTTGGAGTCGCCGCCGCTCATGCGGAAGAAGCGCCCGATGAGCTCGAGGTTCTCACGGGCGGTCAGGCGCTCGTCGACCGCCGCGTACTGGCCGGTGAGCCCGATGCGCGAGCGGATGCGGCGAGGCTCCTTCGCGACGTCGATGCCGTCGATGGTGGCGCGCCCGCCGTCGGGGCGCAGGAGGGTGGTGAGGATGCGAACCGCAGTGGTCTTGCCGGCCCCGTTGGGGCCGAGCACGCCGAGCACGGTGCCCTGCTCGACCTCGAGGTCGAGGCCGGCAAGGGCTTTCGTGTCGCCGAAGCTCTTCGTCAGTTGTTCAGCTTGGATCAATGGCACGGTGCGAACCCTAGAAGGCACCCCTGACACCGAGCCGGCATTTTCCCGTGCGCGACGAAGGGCTGGGCATCTCTGCCCAGCCCTTCGGACGGTCTCACGGAGTTCGACGGCGCACCCGCCGGTGCGGGTCAGGGAATGCGCAGGCCCGACGCGGCGCGGGCGATCACCAGCCGCTGGATCTCCGAGGTGCCCTCGAAGATGGTCATGATCTTGGAGTCACGGTGCCAGCGCTCCACCGGGTACTCACGGGTGTAGCCGTAGCCGCCGAGGATCTGGATGGCGTCCTCGGTCGCCTTCACGGCGACCTCGGAGGCCTTGAGCTTGGACATCGAGCCCTCGCCCTGCTTGAACGGCACCTTGGCGGCGCTCATCCACGCAGCGCGCCACACGAGCAGACGGGCGGCGTCGATCTCCGTCGCCATGTCGGCGAGCTTGAAGGCGACGCCCTGCTTCATGATGATCGGCTCGCCGAAGGCCTGACGGTCCTTGGCGTACTGCAGCGAGTACTCGTACGCCGCCCGGGCGATGCCGACGGCCATGGCGCCCACCGTCGGACGAGTGGCCTCGAAGGTGGCCATCGCCGGCTGCTTCTCGCCGGTCGAGACGTTCTCCTTCGCCTTCGCGATCTTGGCGTCGAGGCGCTCCTTCGTGCCGAGGAGGCAGCTGCCGGGGATCTTCACGTCCTCGAGCACGACCTCGGACGTGTGGGAGGCACGAATGCCGTGCTTCTTGTACTTCTGCCCCTGCGAGAGACCGATCGTGCCGGGCGGCACGACGAAGCTCGCGTGGCCTCGCGACCCGATGCCGGGCTCGACCACGGCCACGACGACGTGCACGTCGGCGATGCCACCGTTGGTGATCCACGCCTTGGTGCCGTTGAGGGTCCACTCGTCCTTGGCCTCGTCGTAGGTGGCGCGGGTGCGGTAGCCACCGACATCAGAGCCGGCGTCGGGTTCGGACGCGCACAGGGCACCGAGCTGGACCTTGTCGGCCGTGCCGTAGCACTGCGGCACCCATTCGAACATCTGCTCGGGAGTGCCGTTGGCGGCGATGGCGGCGGCGGCGAGGCCCGAGCCCATGAGGGAGAGACCGATGCCGGCGTCACCCCAGAACAGCTCCTCGATCGCCACGACCATGGTGAGCCCGGTGGGGTCGGCGATGCCCTGCGCCATGAAGTCCATGCCGTAGAGGCCGATCTTGGCGGCCTCCTGCACGACCGGCCACGGGAACTCCTCGCGCTCGTCCCACTCTTCGGCGGCGGGACGCATGACGTCCTTCGCGAAGCCGTTGATCCACTCCTTCAACTGGAGCTGGTCCTCGTTGAGCGAGAGCGAGAAATCGGTCATCAGGTCACCTCGTGATCGAGCGCACGATGGTCGGGCGCAGAGCAAGTAAGCAGAACAAGTCGGCGGAGCCGCCACCCGCGAAGTTACCCGCCGGTAACCTCGCGCACCAGACCGAACGCCGAGCGCACACCGACCGCTTCGGGAGCGGCCGCCGACCGGTCGAGGAGCCGCCGAACGAACCCACCGGTACGCTCTCCCGATGCATCGTCGCCGGCCGGCCGTCGTCCTCGCCGTTGCGCTCGCAACGACCCTGATCGGCGGGTGCAGCGACGACCCGGGCCGGATCACCGCCCGTGTCGATCGATCGACCACGACCACAACGGCCGCCGCCACGACGACCACGGCGGCACCCACGGGCACGGCCGGCAGCGCCGACGTGGGCGACGCGATCGTCCCCGGAGCCGGCAACGGCGGGTACGACGTGACGAACTACGACCTTGCCATCACCGTCGCCGACGACCGCACGACGATCGAGGGGACGGCCACGATCGAGGTGACCGCCACGCAGGACCTGAGTGCGTTCAACCTCGACCTCGAGGGCCTCACCGTTGACGACGTGACCGTCGACGACGAGGCGGCGACCTTCACCCACGAGGGTTCGGAACTCACGATCACGCCAACCTCCCCCATCGCATCGGGGGCCGACCTCACCACCGTCGTGCAGTACCACGGCGCCCCGACCCCGGTGCAGGACCCGAGCGCACCGGGCACGATCGGGTGGTTGTCCGCACCGTCGGGCACCTACGTCGCCGGCGAGCCGACCGGAGCGAGGGGGTTCTTCCCCTGCAACGACCATCCGAGCGACAAGGCGACGTTCACGATCGCGGTCACGGCCGCGGAACGTGACACCGTCGTCGCCAACGGGGTCCTCGGATCGAAGGCTGCGACCGGCGACGGCCACACCACGTGGACGTTCGGCCAGTCCGACCCGATGGCGACGTACCTCGTCCAGATCGCGGTCGGCGACTACGACATCGTCGAGTCGACCGGGCCGGGCGGCCTGCCGATCCGCCACGCGGTCGTGCGGTCCGTCACCGCAGACCAACGGGAGGTCCTGGATGACACCGAGGCGCAGCTCGAGTTCTTCGAGTCGGTGTTCGGGCCCTTTCCGTTCGACACCTACGGGCTCCTCGTCGCCGACTCCGGCCCGGAGTTCGCGCTCGAGACCCAGACGCTCACCCTGCTCCCGTCGGAGTGGCTCACGT
>CALMLJ010000443.1 GCA_937868025.1 uncultured Acidimicrobiaceae bacterium | reverse complement strand
GTCGGCAAGGCGCTCGCACTCGATACTCCGATTCCTACCCCTGGTGGTTGGACGACCATGGGTGACCTGGAGATCGGCACTCAAGTCCTCGGTCGTGACGGACGCCCTTGCAGCGTCACTGCCACGTTCGATCACGCCGGCCTAGAGATGTACGACATCCACTTCTCCGATGGTCAAGTGATCCGCGCATGTGCAGACCACCGTTGGGTCGTCTCGGGCTACTACGACCGACTGAACTCGGAACACCCCTCGCGCCGGGCGTCGATCGGACGATGGTCAACTCGGGAGCACTTTGTCGAGGAGCTCCTACGCGTCGCCGACGGGTTCGAAGAGAGCCATCGATCGACCCGACGGGAGATCCACGAAGCGATCACAGCCATCGCCGGGTGCCCTGCTTCGTCGCAGAGGACGACCGGCAACTATCTGCACGGCTTTGTGGTGGACCGCACTACTCGCACCCGCAAGGTGGTCACCACGGGCTACGAGTCAACCGGCTTTCTATCGGCCTGCCGGCGGGCCTGGAGCGCGTGCGCGGAGGACCACCGGTTCCGACGGAACCGCAAGGGGTTCGAGCACATGGCGCAGGCTGCCGCTCGAGCGCTCGAGGACATTGATTCCGTAGCCGACGAGCTCACGGTCACCGAGGCTCACCGCTTGATCGAGACGCACTCTGACGGTCCGATCCTCGGGCCGTCAACGTTGAACACGGTCATCGCCGCGACTGGTATTCGCGGGCGAACGGTAGCTCGAACGGTGGAAGCGCGTATGCCGAGTTCGTCGGTGGTACCGACGGCGGCAGCACTGCGCCACATTGCCCACAATGCGCGCCTGCGAGGTCGGCCAACCCTCGCTCCGCACGAGTACGTACTGACGACATCTCAGATGCTTGCCGCCGGAGTGAAGGTCAGTCCCGGTGGCAAGCCGACAACCAACTTCGCAGTCAGGGTTACCCAGCCCCTAGAACTGCCGGCAACGGACCTTGCGGTAGACCCCTGGCTCTTGGGTGTCTGGCTTGGAGATGGGACCTCGGCAACCGGTCAGGTGACCCAGAACTCCAACTGTGGCTCATCCGGAGAGGCGTCAGATCACATCTGGCTGTCGGAAGCGATCACCGCGCTCGGCGAGCAGGTACGGACGCCCGCGTCGAGCCCGAACACAATCACCGTTCTCGCTCTCGGCCCCCGCCTCCGAGACCTGGGCCTGCTGAACAACAAGCACATTCCACGCGCCTACCTCAGAGGATCCTTCGACCAGCGCCTCGCCCTCCTACAAGGGCTCATGGACACCGACGGGTCGATCGCCGAGGACGGAGGATGTGAGCTGGCCCTGTGTGACGAACGCCTCGCCGCTGATGCTCTGGAGCTCCTTCGCTCCCTCGGCGTGAAGGCAACCATGCGCCCTGGGCGCGCGACGATTACCGAGGCTGATCCCGACATTGCGGGAGCGACACGCCGACGAGTTACTGGAACGCGCTGGCGCATCACCTTCACGACCACGGTCCAGGTGTTCCGTATGCCCCGGAAGCGTGAGCGTGTGAAGCCGTCGGTCCGGAAGACGCAGGACTGGCTCTACATAACAGACATTCGGCCTGCCGGTTGGCAACCAGGCAAGTGCATCACCGTCGACTCGGAGGACCACACCTTCCTGGCCGGACAATTCGTCCCCACCCACAACACGACGATGAGCCTCCTTCTCGCCCAGCGCGCCGCAGTCCACGGCGACATGAAGGTCATCGTCGTCGACGGCAACCGCGGCCAGGGCGACGTGCGCCCCTACCTTCGCCTCCCGACGGGAGACCACGGACTGCCGACGATCACCGCGGCGCGCGGCAACACCGACGTTCTCGTTGCCATCAACTCCCCCGCAGCCGTCAATGCTGCGCGCAACGAGCACCTCGAGCACATCGGATTCGGGCTCGTTCTCGCACCCGTCGGGGCCGACACCTCGCCTGAGATCACGTCGACCGACCTGTACCGCCGGGTCATCCAACGAGCGCGCCAGATCGCCGACCTCGTCATCGTCGACACCCAGATCATCGAAGCGTCCGACACTTCCGGCCTCATCGACGGCCTGATCGTCCCGCTGCTCGCCGATGGCGGATGGGCTGTCGCTACCTCCGACATGAGCTCGGCCTCGGTCGAGAACATCATCGACCGCACCGCCATGTTCCACACCGCCGGCGTTCCCCGCGACCGGATCATGCTCCTGTTCAATCGCGTCGTCGCCGCGTCGTCGTTTGACCAGACCTCCCTCGATCGGCTCTTCGAGGACAAGGCGGTCAGCATCGGCACAGTGGGAGCGGACGCCGCCCTCGCCCAGGGAATGAACGTTGGGCGTCTCGACCACGACCACCCGGCGATCCGCACCGTGCTCGACACCGCCCTGCTTCGGGTCACCGGCAATCCGATGTTCGAGCAGGTTGACCAACCCGACGTCCGGCGCCCCAGCCTGCCGAACCTCCTGTCGCGCCTACGACATCGGGGATGACCGTGGCCGGAGTCGTCTCGCCGTGGTTCGTGCTCGGCGTCCCTGAGGACGCTCCTCTCCCGATCGTTCGCGCCGCCTGGCGTCGAGCGATCCGCGAGTTCCACCCCGATGCACATGGCAACGGTGACGTCGACCAGTACCGGGTGGCTGAGGCCGCCTGGCACGAGCTCCGCGAGATCTTCGCCACACGCGACGACCGCATCTCCGATGCGACCATCGACTCTCGAGCCGACAACTGGCTGACCAATCGGCCTTCACCCACCGACCCGTTGGGCGATCAGCGGGGCCAGACAGCTGCTCCGGGCCCGGATTGGTGGGCCTCGGCGTCGGTGAGCCCCGACAACAGCGGCAACGGCAGCGGCCTGTCCATCGACGCACTCACGCCGGGCTCGGCCGCTCCGTCCCGCCCCGGCGGTCCGAACGCCCGGCGCCCCCAGATCTCCCCGTCCCGGGCCCGAGCTGTTGCAGCTGTCGTCGCCGGCACGATCGTCTTGGTTCTGGTCGAGTCCTTCCTGGTCGTACCGCTTGTCCTCGCCGCCTTCGCCATCGCGCACCGACGACGCATCGGAACGACCGTGCCCGTCGCCGCCGCTGTAGGAGCGGGCTGCGCTGGACTGGGCGGACTCGTCGCAACCGTCGGTACCGCCGCGGTCGAGGCCGCCCCTCGAATGTTCGGCTCGACCGCGGTGCTGGGGGCGACTGCAACTGTCGGAGTGGCCGCTGTCGCCGCGGCCGCGGCGGTGTCAGCGTGGAGATTCGACACGAGGTCTCGTGAACGCTGAGCCCGTGCTCATGGTGACCGGTCATCGGCGAATCCATCACCCGACGCTCGTCGTCGAACGCCTCCTCAACGTCATCGACCGCCTCGGCCCGTCGCGGGCGATCTCTGGCGGCGCGGCCGGAGCCGACACCCTGTTCGCCGGCGCCGCGATCACCGCAGGCGTGCCGCTCGAGATTATGCTGCCGAACCGGTGGTACACGAAGCGGTACCCGTCCGCCGTGAACGCGGCGATCCTCTCAGCCGCGCAGCGCGTCACCTTCGTCGTCGACCGCCCCGACCGGACCGATTGGCGTCGGTCATGGGACACCCAGGCGTGGTGGCGCGACAACTTCGTCCGCAACACGGCGATGCTCGACGCATCCACCCATGTGGTCGTCGTCTCGGGCCGGCACCCCGCTGAGCTCGTCTGTGAACGTCGCGGCGGCACCGCCGGCTGCCTCCGCTCGTTCGCCGGCCGGCAGCCTGCAGGACCGCTGCTCTGGGTGCCAGACGACCCTGACCGAGCGGTCCGCTGGGTCCGATTCTCACCCACACGGCCGGCTGCGACGAGCTGAGCCCGTCTCCAAGCGGACTACTCGTCGTCCCACGGGTCGTACGGCTCGTCG
>CALMLJ010000442.1 GCA_937868025.1 uncultured Acidimicrobiaceae bacterium | reverse complement strand
CTAGCTGAGGCCGAGGCGGGCTTCGAGTTCGGAGCGGAACGTCGCCGTGCGAGCGCGGGCGCGGGTTCGGGCCGCCTCGGGCGGCTCGTTGTCGGCCACTGGCTCCACGGCCTCGCAGTAGCACTTGAGCTTCGGCTCGGTTCCGGACGGGCGGATCACGACGCGGTCGCCGTTCGCCATGAAGAGTCGGATGACGTCGTCGGCGGGCTGATCGAGCCGGGCGACGTCGATGCCGGCCAGTGACGTCGGCGGGTCGGCCACGACCGAGGCGGCGATGGCCGCGAGCCGGGCCGACCAACCCGGGCCGGAGATGCGCAGCGAGAAGTTGTTCGTCACGTGGGCGCCGTGGCGCCGGGCGAGATCGTCGAGCACGTCCTGGGGCGTGAGGCCCTGGGCCTGCCACCAACGGACGAGGTCGGCCATCACGACCGCTGCGCTGATGCCGTCCTTGTCGCAGAGTCCGCCGACGGCGTATCCGATCGACTCCTCGTAGGCGAGCACCTGGTCGAGTTCGGGATGCGCGAACCCGGGGCGGCACAGCCACTTGAAGCCGGTGAGGGTCTCGCAGAACTCGGCGCCGGCCTCAGCGGCGACTGCGGCCAGGAGCTGTGAGGACACCACGGTCGTCACGAGGAGCGGCGTGGCTGTCGACGTGCGGCGGGCCATGAGGCCGGCGGCGAACAGCGCGCCGAGCTCGTCGCCGGTGAGCATGCGCCAGCCTCCCTCGGGCGTGGGGATGCCCATGGCGAGCCGGTCGGCATCGGGGTCGTTGGCGAACGCGACGTGAGCGTCGGATTCGGCGGCGAGCGCCAGAAGGAGGTCGGTCGCTCCCGGCTCCTCGGGGTTGGGGAACGGGATCGTCGGGAAGTCGGGGTCGGGCTCGTTCTGTTGGGGCACGGTGGCCACCGACGTGAACCCGGCGGCGGCGAGGCATCGGTGGAGAAGGGGCGCACCCACCCCGTGCATCGCGGTCGCAGCGATCCGCAGCTCCGACCGGGTGGCGTCGGCCCTACCGACCAAGCCGATCACCATGGCCACGTAGTCGCCGATCAGGGAGTCGGGAGCGAGCGTCGGGTCGATCGGCGGTCCGACGGGGTCGAGTCGGTCCGACACGGCGGCTGCGATGTCGTCGGCGATCCACCCGTCGGTCGGCGGGATGATCTGGGCGCCGTCTCCCCAGTAGATCTTGATGCCGTTGTCCTTCGCGGGGTTGTGGGAGGCGGTGACCACCACACCGGCCGCGGCGTCGAGATGGCGGATGCCCCAGGCGATCAGCGGGGTCGGCTGAGGCCCCGGCACCAGGCGGCACGGGATGCCGGCGGCCTCGAGCACGGCGACGATGCCGATGGCGAACTGCTCGGACCCGTGGCGGGCGTCGTGGCCGACGAGCACACCTCGTTCGGCCGGCCGGTCGGCGTGAGCGTGGAGCGACCGAGCCAGGCCCGCTGCCGTCTGGCGGGCCATCAGGAGGTTGAGGCGATTGGAGCCCGGACCCATCTCGCCGCGAAGGCCCGCGGTACCGAAGTCGAGGCGTTCGCCCATCAGGTCGGTGAGCTCGACCAGGTCGCCGGTCGTCCGCGCCCGCTCGAGCGCGTCGCCGAGTCGGGTGGCGGTTGCCGGGTCGGGGTCGGCCGCGATCCAGGCTTCGGTCGCAGCGAACAGCGGACGGGCGTCGCTCATCCGCGGAACCCGCGCAACGGCAGGTCGGGACGCTGGAGCCAGTTGTCGGCGGGGTAGTCGGCCGCAGGATCGACGACATGCAGCGTGTAGGCGTGGCGACTGTGGTCGGAACGGTTGGCGCCCGACAGGTGGGGGAGCCGACCGTCGAGCACGATGACCGTGCCCTTGGTGGCCTCCAGGCTCACGAGACCCTCGGTCGGGTACGGGGTGTCGTCGAAGACCTCGAACCCCGTCCCCGTGCCTTCGCGGCGGAACCGCTGCTTGACGGGGATCCGGTGGCCACCCGGAAGCGCCCACAAGCAGCCGTTGTCGATGGTGGCGTCCTCGATCGCGAACCACAGACCGATGCACGAGACCGGGTCGGTCCAGATGAACGTGTGGTCGTTGTGGCACGTCACCTCGCCGCCGATGTGCGGCTGCTTGAAGATGTACATCGACTGCACCAGCACGTGTCCGCCGAAGCCGAGACGGTCGGCGACATCGGCGAGTTCGGGGGAGCGGCTGAAGGAGTCGAACACCGGGTCGAGGTCGTGTTGGGCGTGTCCGAACTTGTTGATGGAGAGTTCGAGCGGCTGGTTCAGCTCGCCGTCGGGCCCGAATGCCTCTTCCTCGAAGAAGAACCGGATGTCGTCGCCGGAGCCGAGGAAGTAGTCGTCGGTGGTCCTCGTCTGTTCGTTGGTCGAGAAGATCGACCGGACCGTGGCGTCGGGTTCGAATCCGGCGACGAGCTCGTTGGCGCGGGCCTTGAGCGCATCGCAGGCGCTCGGGTCGACGAAATCGGGAAGCACCACGAAGCCGTCGCGTTCGAACTGCTCGCGGAGGTCGCTGGCGTCGGTCGTGTCGAGGTCGGTCATGTCATGCGTCGATCTGTTCGTGCACCAGTTGGCGCGGTTCGGGGGGTGTGTCGCCGATCTCGATGGCTCCGTCGAGGGCGTCGAGCGCGGC
>CALMLJ010000441.1 GCA_937868025.1 uncultured Acidimicrobiaceae bacterium | reverse complement strand
CGCACCCGTCGGACATCGGGTCGGCGCGACGATGGAGTGATCGTGAACACCGAAGCCGTCGTCGAGGAGCCGGGCCCCGCCCTCCTCGCGCTGTACGACCGTGCGCTGCCGGAGGTGTACGGCTACGTCCTGGGCCGATGTCGCGACCGGACCACCGCGGAGGACCTCACCGCCGAGGTGTTCATGGCTGCCGTGACGTCGATCGGCCGGGGCCAGGTCGAGGAGGTCACCGTCGCCTGGCTCGTCGGGATCGCCCGCCACAAGGTCGTGGATCACTGGCGACGCCTCGAACGTGAGCAGCGCCGCCTCGAAGCGGTCGCCGACGACGCTGCGGTCGACCAACCCGACGACTCGTGGGACGCCCGCCTCGACGCCATGGTGGCGAACCAGGTGCTCGACGGTCTCGGCGCCCATCATCGCATCGCGCTGACGCTCCGCTACGTCGACGGTCTGCCGGTGACCGAGGTGGCCTCGGTCATCGACCGCTCCGTCCACGCCACCGAGGCGCTCCTCGTTCGAGCCCGTCGCGCCTTCCGTCGTGCCTACGAGGAGGTCGGAGCATGAACCCGTTCGAGCAGTTGCGCCGCGACGACCGGCCCGAGTCGCCGTCGCCCCGCTTCGCCGCCCTCCTGCGCACCCGCGTCGAGGAGGCGCTGGCGCTCGGCGCCCCCGTCCCCACCCTTCACCTTCCCGAACGGAGCCTCACCGTGACCAGCGCCGAATCGAACACCGAACCGAAGACCGAACCGAACACCGGGCCCGCTCCTGCGGCGACCGCTGCACCGCCGGTCGCCGCGATCACGCCCTACCTCTGCGTGGCCGACGCGGCGGCCGCCCTCGACTGGTACGCCATGGCGTTCGAAGCGGTCGAGACGGTGCGGTACGCCGGCGACGACGGTCGGATCGGGCATGCCGAGATGCTGATCGGTGGTGCCACCTTGATGTTGTCGGATCCGTATCCGGAGATGGCGGTCGTTCCGCCGGACCCGTCGGGTTCCTCGGTCACGCTCCACCTCAACCTGCCCGACGTCGACGCGGTGTACGCCCGCGCTGTCGCCGGGGGTGCCACCGGGCTGCGCGAGCCGGAGGACCAGCCCTACGGAGAGCGCAGCTCGGCGGTCATCGACCCGTTCGGTCATCGGTGGATGATCCAGACGACGATCGCCGAGCCGTCCGTCGAGGAGATCAACCAGAACCTCGAGGGGTTCACGGTGGTGGAGTCGCCGGTCGCGACCCCGCCCGTGACGCCGGTCGAGGCCGACCGGCCGATCGAGCTCGGGTACCTCACCATCGGGTTCGACGACACGGCGAAGGCCCGGGCGTTCTACGGGTCGCTCTTCGGGTGGCGGACCGAGACCGGCAACATGGGCGACCCGTATGCCCACATCGACAACACCGAGCTCCCGATGGGCATGACCCCCGAGGGCGTCGACAGTGCGCCGGTGCTCTACTTCCGGGTCCCGGACACGTCGGTGTTCGCGGCAAAGGTGATCGAGCTGGGCGGCTCGGTCGTCTCCGAGTCGGACTACGAGTCGGGCGGCGACGTGGTCTGCCGTGACGACCAGGGACGGGAGTTCCACCTCTGGCAACCGGCTCCCGGCTACTGATGTCGGCCTCGTTCCGAGGCGGATGTTAGGTATACCTATTGCACAAGCAAAGCGTTCCCTACTACTGTTCGTCCGTCAGCGAACACACTGGGAGCGCACTACATGACCACCGCCACGACCCTCCGCACCGACCGACCGCGACGGGGGCTCCGAGCCTTCGTCGGAGCGACCGTCCTCGCCGTCGGCCTCACCGGATGTTTCCCCGATCCGGGCCTGCCGCCGACCGTCGGCGCCGCCATCACCGTGTCGAAGACGGTCGGGATCCAGCCGGGCGATGTCATCACCGTGTCCGGAACCGGCTTCACGCCCACCGGCAACATCGGAACCCGGCCCCCGCTCGCCGGCGCCCCGGCCGGCGTGTACGTGGTGTTCGGCCGGTTCGCCGAGGTGTGGAAGCCGTCGGCCGGCGCCGGCGGGCGCACCGTCCTGCTCCAGAAGTGGGCGCTCCCGCAGTCGTCGATCGACATGCTGGTGGCCTTCCCGTGGAATCAGGACCCCGCCGAGTTCGCCACCATCGGCGCCGATGGGTCGTGGACGGCGCAGATCACCGTCCCCGCCTTCGATCCGGCGGGCGGCGGATACGGCTTCGCGGTGTACCCCGGCAGCGGTGCGTCCAACGCCGGCGAGGAGCTCCTCGAGCGGGTCGCGGTCGCGGCGCCCGTCCCGACCTGATTCTCCGCCCACCTCGACTCGAAACGACCCCCACGGGACACCGTGGGGGTCGTTCGCGTGGGGTGCCCGGCGGGGCGCCCAGTCGTGGTGGTCAGTGGGGTCGGGGTTCGACGCCGAGCTGTGCGCACGCCGCCTCGTACATGCGAACCACCTCGACGCGGATCTCGCCCCGTTCGGTGAGCGGGCGGCTCCACGGGATCCGGATCGTCTCGTCGCCGTCGGGGAGCGTGACGAGGTAGTCGCCGCCGTCGCCGTCGAGTCCGGTCATGGTGGCGGCGGTCGCGTCGGGTCGGTCGCCGAGGCTGCGACAGATGAGCAGCGTGTCGGCACCGTGGTCGGCGTTCATGTGGGCGGTCACCCCGGCGATGGTGGCCTCGTCGAACTGGTGGGGTGCGTCGGTCATGTGGTGCAGCTTCCCATTTCCGGGTTCTGTCCGAACCCCTCTTTTGTACGGAGACGAGATCGTATAGTGTTTGGCACCCCTTACAACTTCTGGTGGCCCGACTGTGCCCCGACTCTGGAGACGCTCCGTGACGCAGACCGACGAGACCGTGATCGCCCCCGAGGGGTTCGCCCAACAGATCCGCCAGGCGACCTGGGTCGACCACGGCAAGGCCGAGCACGCCGGCTACATGGATGAGCTGACGGCGGGCAGCCTCACCCAGTACGAGTACGCCGAGATGATCGTGCAGATGTGGTTCGTCTACGGAGCGCTCGAGGGCGCGGGTGAGCGTCTCGCCGGCGACCCGACCGTGGCGCCCTTCCTCGACCCCGCCCTGATCCGGATGCCCCGCATCGAGGCCGACCTCGAGGTCCTCCTCGGTGAGGACTGGCGCGCCGACGCCACAGCGACTCCCGAGACCGAGGCCTACGTCGCCCGGCTCGGCGAGGTCGCCGACTGGCCGGGCGGGTTCATCGCCCACCACTACACCCGCTACATGGGCGACCTGTCGGGCGGTCAGTACATCGGCCGCCTGGTGCGCCGGCTGTACGAGGTGACTTCCGAGGCAGGCGCAGCGTTCTACGACTTCGCCGGTATCGACGACGTCACGGCCTTCAAGGACGCGTACCGCTCCCACCTCGACGCGGTCCCGATCGACGAGGCCGAACGGCTGCGGGTCATCGACGAGATCCACGCCGCATACGCGTTCAACACCACGCTGCTGCAGGGCTTGGGCGATCGCCTCGCGGCCACCCGCTCGGCAGAGGTCCGCAGAGCCCCGCAAGGCTCAGGGGCGTCGGGCTGATCAGCGCACCGGGCGCGTTCCGATGATCGACGCTCGTTCCATCACCCGGACGTGGGGCCAGTAGTCGCTCGACGCGTAGTGCTGGACGGCCCGGTTGTCCCAGAACGCAACGGAGTCGTCCTCCCAGCGGAAGCGGCACTGGTATTCGGGGTAGTCGGCCTGACGGCACAGCCGGTCGAGCAGCGCCGTGCTCTCATCGGGCGTGACGCCGGCGACGTGGTCGACGAAGTTGCGGTTCACGTACAGGTGCCGCCGCCCGGTGACCGGATGCGTGCACACCACCGGGTGGGTGACCTGCGGGTACTTCGCCCGGGTCTCGGCCTTCTTGTCGTCGGGGATGAAATGGCCGAAGGTGCGCATGTAGTCGTGTACGGCGTCGAGGTGGTCGATCTCGGCCTTGGTCGCCGCGTCGAGGCCCTCGTACGCGGCGTACATGTCGCAGAACAGGGTGTCGCCGCCGACGTCGGGCACCTGCACGGCGTGGAGCACTGCGCCCATCGACGGGGCCCCGCGCCACGTGACGTCGTGGTGCCACGCGTTCTCGTAGCCGCCGATCTCCGCCGACTTCGCCAGCCGGACGAGTTCGGGCTGGCCGGTGTTCGCCGGGATGAACGGGTGGATCTCGAGGTCGCCGAACCGGCGGGCGAACGCGACGTGCTGTTCGGCGGTGAGCGGTTGGTCCCGGAAGAAGATCACCTTGAACTCGGCGAGCGCGGTGGCGATCTCGTCGATGGCTCCCTGCGGCAGATCGTCGGTCAGGTCGATGCCGTGCAACTCGGCGCCGATGGTGGCGCCCATGCGCCGGACATCGAAGTGCTCGAACGTGAGGCCGGCGAGTCGTTCGCTCTCGGCCGCGAGGTGGGTGGTCGGCCCGACCTGAACCGTGAACGGTTCCATACGAAAGCGCATCGCCGCGAGCCCGGAACCGGGTACCCGGTCGGTGGCGTCGGCCAGCTTGCCGACGGTCGTCGTCGTGTCGGTCATGATCGTCCCCCTTGCGTGTGCGCTCACGGTACCCGCGGCCGAGGCCCCACGGCTCAGTGGCGGCGGACGCCGCCGTACTTCATGCGCGTGTCGCTCATCGACGCCGGGCGGGCCTCGTCGTTCGGGATCGCGGCAGCGACGACCTCGCCGACGAACAGCGTGTGGCTGCCGAGGTCGAGGGTGTGGCGGACCTCGCAGTCCATCCACGCGATCGCTTCCTCGAAGATCGGCGCGCCGGTCGTCGCCGTGGTGACGGCGCGGCCGTTGAGCGTGCCGTCCTCGTCGACGGCGGGCTTGGAGAACTTCACGAACACCTTGGTGTTCTCGGCGTCCCACAGGTTGATCGAGAACGAGCCGCCGTCGCGGATCAGACCGACGGTCACCGACTCGTTGTCGACGCCGACTCCGATCAACACCGGCTCCTGGGCGAGCTGGGTGATCCAGCTCGTGGTCATCGCGTTGCGTCGACCGCCCGCGGCGGAGCCGACCAGCGCGAGGGCGTTGGGGATCTTCCAGGTGACGCGGTTGAGGAGTTCGTCGTCGAGTGCCATGAGGGGCAGCCTGGCTCAGGGGCGGGCGAAGTTCCGGTCGGGCTGGGCCGGGGGAGCGATGAAGCCCTTCCCAGGGCGCCAGCCACTCGCTGCGAGATCCTCGAGCACGTGGGTCATGTTGAGGAGATCTTCCTCGTAGGAGAACTTGCCGTCGCCCGCGTAGAGAAGGGTGGAGATGCCGGACTGCTGGTAGCGGGTGCCGTCGGGTCGAGTGCCGGGGAGCTGCTGCCACCACTTGATCACGACGGTGTCGCCGGTGATCGCCGTGTACTCGATGGGGAAGTCCCAGTCCTCGAGGCCGCGCATGGACTCGTCGAAGAAGCGGCGCAGTTCGTCGTTCCCCTGGAGTCGACCCCAGGCCGGGTCGATGTACACGGCGTCGTCGGTGAAGAGGTCGCCGAGGTCGGTCCAGTCGGCCTCGCGTCGACCGATGCGTTCGCGGAGCTCGACGTAGGCGGCGAGGGCAGCCTCCACCTCGTCGGCGGGGAAGTTGCTGGAGGGTGACGTGGTCATGGCGCCGATCATGCCGCGGATCGCCGCGCCGATGTCGGGCAGACGAGCCGATCAGTGAGACCGCGGCCGTCGCCGAGTGTGACCACTGTCCCAAGGTAGTTAGTTTCCCTGGCTAACTAATGCGGGTATCGTGGGACCCATGCCCAGGACGACCCCCGCGACCTCGAACTCCGATGCCTCCGAGAGCAACGCTCCCGACATCGACGAGGTGGCGGCGTCCCTGCGCATGTCCATCGCTCGGCTGGCCCGACTCCTGCGCCAGCAGGACCAGAGTGGGATGTCGCCCGCGCTGAACACCGCCATGGTGTCGGTGTGGAAGCACGGGCCCCTCACGCTCGGCCATCTCGCACAGCACGAGCAGGTCACGCCGCCGACGGTCAGCAAGCTCGTCGACAAGCTCGAGCAACGCGGGTTCATCGAGCGGATCTCCGACCCGGCCGATCGCCGCGTCACCCGCGTCGCCATCACCCCGGCCGGCGTCGAGCAGATCGAGGAGATCCGCGGCCGCCGCACCGAGTGGTTGTCGGCCCGGCTCCGTGAGCTCCCCGCCGACGATGTCGCTCGCCTCCACGACGTCACCCTGGTGCTCGAGCACCTGGTGACACCTCCGCAACCACCCACGACGAACCACGAACGAACGAACTCATGACACGCCTCCGCCTCCTCTCCTCCGAAACCTTCTCGTCCCTCTCCGTCCGCAACTTCCGCCTCTTCTTCGCCGGCCAGTCCATCTCGCAGGTGGGTAACTGGCTCACACTGGTCGCCCAGGCGCTGCTCGTGCTCAAGATCACCGGCAACGGTGTCGCCGTCGGGCTGCTCACCGCCTTCCAGTTCGCGCCCGTGCTGCTCCTCGGTCCGTGGGCGGGCCTGGTCGCGGACCGTTCCGACAAGCGCAAGCTCCTCATGCGGGTGCAGATGTTCGCCATGGCGCAGTCGTTCGCACTCGGGGCGCTCGCGTTCATGGACCGCCCGCCGGTCGGTGCGATCTACGCCATCGCGTTCTTCGGCGGCGTGGCGACCGCGTTCGACAATCCGGCTCGGCGGTCGTTCGTCGTCGAGATGGTCGACGGTGAGCACGTGAACAACGCCGTCAGCCTCAACAGCGCGCTGATGACCGGTTCCCGCGTCGTCGGTCCGGCCCTCGCCGGGCTGCTCATCTCGACGGTGGGCTACGGCTGGTGCTTCATCGTGGACGCCGTCTCATACGTCGCCGTGATCATCGGCTACCGGATGATGGACCCGACCAAGATCCACGCCGGTCCGGTCACGCCACGCGGAAAAGGGCAGGTGCGTGCTGGCCTCCGTTACGCGATGGGCAAGGACGAGTTGCGCATCCCGCTGTTGATGATGGCGATCATCGGCACGCTGGCCTTCAACTTCACCGTGGTCATGCCGCTGCTCATCAAGGACGTGTTCCACGGTTCGGACGCGACCTTCACCATCTTCTTCTCGGTGATCTCGCTCGGTTCGTTGTTCGGTGCGCTCTACACGGCGCGGCGTCGCGCCGTGTCGATCCACGACGTGGTCGTGTCGGCGGCGGTGTTCGGCGTCGCGATGCTGGTGCTCGCCATCGCCCCGAACCTCTGGTTCGCCTTCCCCGTCGGGGTGGTGTTCGGCGCCGCCAGCATCGGCTTCATGACGGCATCGACGTCGATCGTGCAGGTCGAGGCCGACCCGGCGATGCGGGGTCGTGTGCTGGCGCTGCAGGCGATGGTGTTCCTCGGGAGCACACCGATCGGCGGGCCGATCGTGGGGCTGGTGTGCGACTGGTTCGGCGCTCGGGCCGGTGTGGCGCTCGGTGGAGTCGCGACGGTGGCCGCCGCCGGTTACGGGGCCTGGGCGTTGCGCCACCTGCCCGGCCGCGGTGGCGTCACGACCTACGCCGGGATCGACACGCCGATGCCGCCGAGGGTCTCCGCGCCGTAACGCTCGATCTCCTTCGCCAGGTCGAGCGGGCGTCCCATCACCTCCGATGCCTCGGCGCGGAGTTCGTCGTCGATGCGGTCGAGGGGGACGAGCCAGCTCAGCTCGAACTCGAGGCCGTCGGGGTCGTGGGCGTAGAGGGCCTTGGTGGTGATGTGGTCGGTCGCGCCGACGAGCGAGCCGCGTTCGGTCAGGACGTCACGGAGCCGGGCCAGTTCGGCGAGCGTGTTGACTTCCCACGCCAGGTGGTACAGGCCGACCGATGTCCGTCCGGCGGTGGTGGGCCCGGCGTCGGACCCGATCTGGAACGTGCCGAGGTCGTGGTCATTGGTGGATCCGTCGGCACGGAAGAACGCGGCTCGGCCCGGCATCCACATCAAGGTCTCGAACCCCAGCACGTTCTCGTAGAACTCGCGGGTGACGGCGACGTCCCGGACGTAGAGGACGGCGTGGTTCAGTCGGGTGATGGCCATGGCCGGTGCAACGTCGGCGCGGGAGCGACTATTTCGACGGGCGCCGGCCGAGCAGGTCCTGCAGGCGGCCGAGCCGACGGTCCCACGCGGCGCCGGTGTCGGTGATCCACTCGGTCGCGACGTCGAGCGGGCGGGGGTCGGCCTGGTAGCGGACCTCGCGTCCTTCACGATGGCCCGACACGAGGCCCGCGTGGCCGAGGACGGCCAGGTGCTTCGAGATCGCCTGGCGGGTGATGTCCCGGTCGGACGCGAGTTCCGTGGCGGTACAGGGGCCCTGGGCCACGATGGCGCGCAGGAGCTCGCGCCGGGTGCCATCGGCGAGCGCCGCGAAGACGGCGTCGGTGCCGGCGGGGTCGGGCACCGGCGTCAGACCGCGACGAGCGACCCGACGGCCAGGACCGCGCCGAGGGCCATGAGGCTGCCGAGCCACGACACGGCGGGGGCGGTGGCCGAGGCCGATGCCGGCACCCTTCGGGTGGCGGCGGTCTCGACGACGGTGAGCCGGGTGCGTTGGCCCTCGGTCGTCACCGTGAACCGGACGTCGCTCCACTGCGACGGGTCGTCGGCGGGGCTCCATCGCCACCGGACCTCCTCGGCCCGGTCCGCGGTGACGCGTTCGACGTTGCGGCGGACGCCGTCGTCGGTGATCACCGATGCGCGGCGGTCGTCGGTCTCGGTCCACTCGCCGAGCCAGGCGGCGAGGAGGTCGGCCGATGACAGCGCTTCGAGCACCTGGTCGACGTCGGCGTCGAGCAGCACGGTCCGTTCGACGGTGGGTTCGGTGGCGGGGTTGCTGTCGGAACGCATATGTGCAACGTAGCGGTTGCGCATTCGAATCGCCACCCGTACCATGCGAGAAGCAACCAAATGGTTGCGTATGACCGGTTCGGCCGACGACGCCGGCCCGACCGACAAAGGAGCACCCGCGTGATCATCCCCACTGTGTTGATGCAGAGCCCCCAGGGAGAACGGGCCTACGACCTCTACTCCCGTCTGTTGTCGGACCGGATCGTGTTCCTCGGCTCGGCGATCGACGAGCAGGTCGCCAACCTGGTCGTCGGCCAGCTCCTGCATCTCGAGGCCGAGAACCCGAGCCAGCGCATCAACCTCTACATCAACAGCCCCGGTGGGGAGATGACGGGGTTCTTCGCGATCGTCGACACGATGCAGTTCATCCAGGCGCCGGTGGCGACGATCTGCGTCGGGCAGGCCGCCTCGGCGGCCGCCGTCCTGCTCGCCGCCGGCGAGCCCGGCCACCGCTACATCCTCCCGAACGCCAGGGTGCTCTTCCATCAACCCCACGGCGGCGCCCAGGGGCAGTCGGTCGACATCGAGATCCAGGTGCGCGAGATGGTCGAGATGCGCGAGCGCATGGTCGACATCCTCGTGACCGCGACCGGGCAGGAGCGTGAACGAATCGTCGCCGACCTCGACCGCGACTACATCATTCGAGGAGAGCAGGCCGTCGAGTACGGCGCCGTCGACCACATCCTGTCCCGCCGGCCGCTCGAGGTGGTCGGGGCGCTCCAGGCCGACGGTGTCGCGGTCGGTTGAGCGCCGGTCACCAGGCCGGGGCGCCCGGCGGTCGTTCGAGGGTCGGCCGCACGGCCACGATCGTCGGCCAACGCGGCGCCTCGGAGAAGCCGAAGCCGCACGCCGGGTCGAGCGGTCGGCGGGCACCGAGGTCGCGGCCGTCGATCGACGCGGTGGCTGTGCGGACGAACCGCATCGACCGTGCCTGGTACCACTCCTGCACCCCCGTCGGACTGACACCCCAGGTGTGCACGCCCAGGAGGGCCGCGGCGATCGGCGCCTCGACGCGGCGTGTGAACCAGCGCGGTCGCGGGGGCAGGACGAGCCACGGCCGCCCGCCTCCGAACCGCAGTGCCACTGGCCCGGCGACCACGTGCAGCTCGTTCGGTTCACGACCCGACGGCTCCTCGAACGGCACGACCCGCACCTCGTCGAATCCGTAGACGGCCGTCACGAAGTCGGCGGTTCGCTGGTCGGGGGCGAGCAGGACCCTCCGGCCGTCGGGTTGCGCCCACATGACGTCGATCGTGCGGCCGACCGGCGAACGGTCCCATCGCCCGACGACGAACCGGTCCCCGGACTCGAACCCGCACGAGGAGATCGTGCCGACCAACTGGGTCCTGACCGCTGAGTTCGATCCCGGTGACCTCGACACAGGACGCGAGCATGGCACCGCGCGTGCTGAGATGACGTTCATGCCGCTGATCCCCGTCGACCCGACCGACCGCGCCCTCGCCACGGAGCTCCTCGCTCGGTACGCCGAGGCCGTCGACGCCGGCGACTTCGATGCCGTCGGCGCGCTGCTGGCCGATGCCACGATCGAGGACGCCGACGGCAACGAGATCACGTCCGGTGCCGTCGGTGTCGCGGCCCTGTTCGCCGCGACGACACGGCGTCACGAGGACGGGACGCCGCTCACCGGGCACGTGATCACCAACGTGATCGTCGAGGCCGTCGGCTCCGACGAACTGGAGCTTCGATCACGCTTCACCGTGTTCCAGGCGGCTCCGGGCCTTCCGCTGCAACCGATCGTGATCGGCCGCTACGTCGACCGGGTCGTCCGGGGCGCCGACGGCTGGCGGTTCGCGCGGCGCCGGATGATCCCCGAGCGGTGGGGAGACGTCTCCCAACACCTCACCTTCGACCCGACCGCCTGATCGTCGCCGGCGGGCGCCGATCCCGCCCCCGCCACACGTCACGCCCGTGAGATCTCAAGCGCCTCCTGCGGGCGGTCGATGTCGAACGAGATGAGCATCCTCACGAGCCGCGAGACGACGACGCCGGGAACCGGCGCCGATCCTGTCGGCACCGACGCGCTCGTGCGGCTGGTGACGGCGGTGTCGCGTTCGTACGGGCACTTCACGTTGCTCCTCGACGACGAGTTCCGGGTGATCTGGGGCTCCGAGACCCTCTCCCGTATCTTCGGCTGGACCGACGTGGTCGGCCGCAACGTCGTCGACCTGGTGCACCCCGAGGACCTCGAGCTCGTGCTCGCCGGCATCGACTATCACTCCGAGCACGCTGCGGAGTACCAGCGCTACGAGGGAACGTGGCGTCCTGACGTGACGACGATGCGTGTCGCCCACGCCAACGGTGGGTGGGTCCGCTGCGAGGTGTCGGTGTTCAACCACCTCGGCGATCCGGTGATCGGTGCGCTGCTCGCCAGCGGTCGTCTCGCCGACGATCGCAGTGACATGGCGCTGGCGATCGACCTCCTCGGCAGCGGAGCCGTGCTCGGCGAGGTCCTGCCGGTCGTCGCCCGCCTCGTCGACCGCACCATCGACGGCGTCCGGGCGCAGGTCATGTGGTGGGACGATACTTCGGACTGGGTGATCTCGGCGCCCGACGCCGCCGAGCTCCCGAGCCCTCCGGCCGATCTCGTCGCCGCGGTCCTCCGCACCGGCGAGATGGAGGTGTCGACCGGCATCGAACTGGTCGCGCACCCCGGCATCGACACCGACTTCGCCGCGGTGTGGGTCCTCCCGATCGGAGCGCCGGGCCGCGACCTCGTCGTCGGCTGCCTCGTGGTCTGGTGCCGTCTCCCGCTCTCGCTCGTCACCGGCCCTCAACAGCCGATCCACCAGGCGGTTCGGCTCGCGTCCCTCGCGATCGTGGAGAACCATGCGAAGTCGGCGTTGCGTTGGGAGGCGAGCCACGATCCGTTGACGGCGCTGCGGAACCGTGCCGGGTTCAACACCGAGGTCAGTGCGTCGTCGGGTTCGTGCGCGCTGTTGTACATCGATCTCGACGATTTCAAGGGCATCAACGACCGCCTCGGCCACCAGGCGGGCGACGCCGTGCTCGTCGAGGTTGCGCGACGCATTCGCGCCGTCGTGCGGGACCAGGACACCGTCGGGCGTCTGGGCGGCGACGAGTTCGCGGTGCTGTGCCCCGATCTCGCCGACGCCGACGTCGCCGATGACATCGCCCGTCGTCTGGTCGAGTCGGTGAGCCGGCCGGTGAGTGTGGGGGGTCAACCCGTCACGGTCGGTGCCAGCGTCGGGATCGCATTCGGGTCGCACCCGTCGGAGCGGTCGAGCCTGATCCGACGCGCCGACGAGGCGCTGTACCAGGCCAAGGCGGGCGGCAAGGGCCGCGTGATCGTCGCTCCGGACCCGATCTGATCACCGGCTCCGGCCCGCCAGCGCCGATCGTCGGGACCGATCCGTCGCATCTGGACGTGACGCTCGGCACATCCTCATGTGTATGCTGACCTGAGGCTGCGTCTCGCGGGTGGCACCGCGCGACCGAAATTGGTGGGGGCTACATGCATCACACGTCCAAACGGCGGACCGCAACGGGTCGGCTGTCAACCCTCGCGTTGGCATTCGCACTGGTCGCCGGCATGGCGACCTCGTGCGCACCCGACAGCTCGTCGGGCGGCGGCACGAACACGACCCAGCAGTTCTGCGAGTTCTGGGACAAGGTCGAGTCCGCCCCGCCGACCGAGAACAACGCGGTGCTGGTCAAGGACGACGTGGTCGCCCTCGCCGACGCAGCGACCGTCACCGGCGCCAGCTGCACGGCGTCCAACGCCAAGGTGGCGCTGAGCGGAGCCACCCTCGCCGAGGGCGAAGAGGTCCCCTCCGAGCAGGGCAACACCACCTCCGACCCGGTCGCCGCCGTCACCGGCGACACCATCGCTGCGGGCGAGCCCGTCCTCGACAACCTGTCGGTCCAGACGCTCTCCGCCGAGATCGGCCTCAACGGCATCACGGTCCGCGGCAACGTCGCCGTTCGCCTCTCGGGGGTGACGTCGACCATCGGCTTCGTCGGCACGCTGGCCAACCTCGACAACTGGTCGATCAACCTGTCGTCGGCCGGCCTGACGATTCCCGGCATCACCACCTCCCCGGTCACGTTCAACGGCACGCTCGCGGTCGTCAACGGCGTTCCGTCGTTGTCGATGACCGCGCTCGCCAGCTCCGTGAAGATCGGCGACGTCAGCGTCACCGGCGCCACGCTCAAGCTCAACGCATCACCCGTCACTGGGGTGTCGGCCACGGTCGCCGGCAGCCTGAAGATCGGCCCGAGCACGGCCAGCGGCACCGTCAACGTCGCCTTCGACAAGGCCGGTGCGCTCGTCTCGGCGAAGGCCCAGATCGACGCCCACCTCGTCGGATCGATGGCCGGTGGCAAGAAGGTCGACCTCATCGGCTCGGTCAAGCTCGACGGCAACGGCAAGGAGACGGTCGCCTCGTTCAAGGCCAGCGGCGTCGTCGGTGACCTCAACGTCAACGAGGCCAACGGCTCGCTCACGTTGCAGCCCAACAAGGCCACCTTCGTCGGCAAGCTCGACGTCAACCAGGGCGGCAACTTCGTCCGCTTCGACGGCACGATCGTGTGGGACGGCATCACCGCCTACACGCCGTTCCTGCAGCTCGAGGGTGGCGGCGACATCTCCGGCACGCTCGACGACGGCACCACGTTCGCTGCCAGTGGCACGTTGAGCGTCATCTCGGTCGGCGGTCAGGTCCGCACCGAGCTGAACGGCGACTTCAAGCTGGGTGCGCTCAAGCTGCACGGCTCGGCCGGCGTGACGATTGCCGGGCCGACGACCAGCCTCGACATCAACGCCGACCTCGTCGGGGCCGGCTTCTCGGCCTCGCTCTCGGGTGCGGTCACGATCACCGACGGTCGGGCCGAGCTGATCAGTCTCGACGCCGTTGTCAACGGCTCCATCCAGATGGGCGATCTCACGCTCACCGGGGCCAGCCTCAAGATTCGGAGCACATACGGCAGCCCGCTCGACGTCTCGTTCAACGGCGGCTTGCAGGTCGGGTCCAAGGCCAGCGTCACCGGCGCCCTGAAGGCCACGTTCGGCCCGAACGGCACGCTGCTCAGCCTCGTCGGCGATGTGTACGGCACGCTCGGCCTCGACGGCTGGACCGTCAACTTCAACGGCCAGGTACTGGCGAGCTCCGAGCAGGTCACGCTGTCGGGCAGCGGCGCCGTCCTGGCGTCGAACTTCCCGCTCGGTATCACCATCAACGGTTCGTTCACGTCCAAGCTGACGAACCCGAGTTGGTCGCTCAACGGCTACGGCCGGGTCCGCCTGGCCTCCATCGACGTTGCCAGCGCCCGGGTCTCCCTGTCGCAGGGCGTCGGTATGAAGGCGACCCGCATGGGCTTCTACTTCAACATCATCGGCATCAACTTCTACTTCGAGGGCGACTTCTACCTGACGCCCGCCGGCGGTTGTGACCACGTCGACATCACCGGTGGCAGCTTCCTCATGAAGCCGGCGCTGAAGCTGGTGCTCCCGGGCGTCATCAACTGCCCCGTCTACTGACAGTGGACCGGGCGGTGGCCTCGAGCCACCGCCCGGTCCCTCGTCCGGGGAGTTCTTGCCGGGACGATCTACACCGTTGTGGCATGAGTCACAGCGATATAAGCTCACATTCGAGGGACGGTTCGATGGTTGCGAACCAAACACATGGCTGGAGAACACCGATGACGATGCGCCGCGCGCTCGTACCCCTGCTCGGTCTGCTGGCGCTGGTCGCCACGGCATGTCCGGTTTCGACCCCGGGCGGTGGTGGCACCACGACCACCACGATCGACCCCGGCCCGCCCGTTGCGGTCGCCGGTGCGTCGCCGTCGATCGGTGACGCACCGCTCACGGTGACGTTCGACTCGTCGGGCTCGACGGCCGGAACGGGAACCGGGCTGACCTTCGCCTGGGACTTCGGCGACGGCTCGCCGGTCGACAACTCGATCGCTCCGACCCACATCTACAACACCCCGGGCTCGTACAACGCCAAGCTGACGCTCACGAACTCGGCCGGCACCTCGACGTCGCCCAACATCCCGATCCAGGTCAACGTCGACCCCAACCCCAAGTACTACGTGCGCACCACCGGCGGCACCGGGTCCACCTGCGGCCCGCTCGCCAACCCGTGCTCGACGATCACCCAGGCCGTCACCAACGCCTCGGCCAACGGCATCCACGCCATCCGTGTCGCCGGCGGCTCGTTCACCGGCACCGTCAACGTCCCCTCGAACCTCGAGATCGTCGGCGGCTACAAGCAGAACTTCACCGACACCGATCCGGCCGAGGTCACGACGATCTTCGGCACCGCGACGTCGCCGGCCGCAGTGTTCAGTGGTGTCACCGGCTCGAAGATCAGTGCCGTGAGCCTCCAGGGCGTCACCCGCACGAGCGGTGACGCCGTCGGCGTGCTGATCACCGGCGGCTCCAGTGGTGTGTCGGTGGGCGACGCCGCGAACGCCCAGACCATCGTGAGTGGCGGTACCGGGCCGAACGCGACCGGCATCCTCGTCACGGGCGGCTCGCTCGCCAGCGTCGTCTACGCCAAGGTCAACAGCGGCTCCACCGTCGGCGCCGGCAAGAGCGCCTACGGCGTCCGGGCCCTCGGGCTCTCGGTGGTCAACGTCACCCTGTCCGACGTCACGGCGCAGCCGGGTGTCGCCGGCACCAGCGCCCCGGGCACGGTTCCCGGCCAGGCAGCCTCCGGTGGAACCGGCGGCAGGGGCCAGGACAGCGGCGGCTCCGGTGGTGGTGGCGGCGGTGGCACGACCCACGCCGGCGGCAGCGGTGGTGGCGGCGGCGGCTTCTACGCAGCAGGCGGCAGCGGCAACGGCGGCGGTGGCCCGGCCGGTGGCGGTGGTGGCGCCGGCGGTTGCGGCAGCGCATTCGGCTGTGGCGACGAGGCCGACGGCGGCGGCGCCGGTGGCGCAGGTGCGGCCGGTGCTGCGGGTGCAGCCGGCAACAACAACCCGGCAGTCGTGGCCGGTGATCTCTACACCCCGACCAACGGCACGGCGGGCACCGCCGGTTCGCCCGGCAGCGGCGGTGGCGGCGGTGGCGGCGGCAAGTCCGCCAGTGCCTACGGCGGCGGTGGCGGTGGCGGTGGCGCCGGCGGCAACGGCGGCGCTGCGGGCTCGGTGGCCGGCACGTCGGGTGGCGGCTCCTTCGGGATCTACGCCGCCAACGCCAGCATCAACGTCTCGTCGTCGGTTGTGACCTCGTCGGCCGGTGGCAACGGCGGTGCCGGCGCGGCCGGTGGCCGCGGTGGCAACGGTGGCACCGGTGGCAACGGCGGCAACAAGTCGTGCTGCGAGGCCGGTGGCGGCGGTGGCGGCGGTGGCGGTGGCGCCGGTGGTGGCGGTGGCGGTGCCGGTGGCGGTGCCGGCGGCCCGTCGATCGCGATCTTCCACGTCGGTGTCGGTTCGTACAC
>CALMLJ010000440.1 GCA_937868025.1 uncultured Acidimicrobiaceae bacterium | reverse complement strand
CGGTAGCCGATCGCGAAGTCCTGGCCGATCACCACCTCGGCGTCGCCGCCGCGCTGGCTGAGCACGACCGCGCCGTTGACAGCGGGCGCCCAGATGATCGGGCCGCCGAGGATCATCTTGATGTGCTCGAACACGGGGTAGCCGCCGTGCTCGGTCGACTCGACGACGCCGGTGTAGCAGCGGGGGCCGAGGGCGATCGCGTAGGGACCGTCGACGCCGGCGGCCCGCAGCACGGCAACGGCCTTGGCGACATGGCTCGGGTACTCGTCGTAGTCGTCGGAGATGTCGACGGGGTCGTGGGGGCTGGCGCCACCGAGGCCCTCGATGCCCGCCGGCTCGAACCCGTGGAAGATCGCGCCGTCCTCGGCGACCGCGGCGAGGCGGGCGGCCTCGACGACGGCGTCGAGATCGAGATCGTCGGCTCCGCGGTCGGCGGCGGCGAGCTCGGAGAGCTTGAGCGCGAACGGGATGCGAACCTCGATGAGCGGGAGGACCCGGCGCACCGCAGCTTCGGTTCCCTGGATGGGGGACTCGAGGGCGGCGATCCGGTGGAGATCGACCGCGCTGTGGTCCCAGCCGTGGGGACCGGTCATGTCGATGAGCTTGCGGCCGGCCAGGAAGTGGCGCAGCGAGCGGGTCGCCTCGTCCTCGATCTGGGCCCAGGCGGCGTCGGTGACGGGTGCGAGGTCCCGGAAGAGGTGGTTCACAGTGTTCCCTCGGTCTCGTTGCGGAGGTTGCCCACCCGCAGGCTGTTGGTGGCGGTGGACTCGGCGCCGGACGAGCCCTCGTCGCCGCCGTGCTCGGCGGCCTTCTCGACCTCGATGATGTCCTGGGGGTCGGTGAAGAGGTAGGTGCGGAGGTGTTCGTCGAGCTTGGGGTCGTTGCGCCGCAACCACTCCAGCGTCATCACGAAGTGCTCCTTCTCCTCGTCGCGGTTGTGGCCGAGGACGGCCGCCAGGTCGGGATCGGTGGCGACTGCGGCCCGCTGGTCGTACCAGTCGACCGCCTCGAGCTCCTCCATCATCGACACGATCGCGCGGTGGCGGTCGATGACGTCGGGCGGGAGGCCCTCTTCGTGGAGCGTGGTGCTGCCGGCGGTCATGTGCGCCTCCTGGTCGGTCGTGGACGGACGATGGGGATGTGCTCTCCGTCGCGGTGGTCGCCCCACTCTCCCACGGCGCCGGCCGCTCGGGTGCCGTCAGCACTGCGTCCATGGGTGATCTTCCTCAAAACTTCGAGTATTTGGCCGATCTCACTCGTATGAGCCGTCCGTCGATCAGGGTGTCACGCGGTCGTCGGAGCGATCGGCTCGACGACTCGCTCGCCGCCGTGCTCGACGCAACCGTCGGAGCGCTCGATGCAGCGATCATCGTCGCCGACGGCGAGGGCCGCGTCGATCTGTGGAACGGCGGCGCCGAGGAGCTCTACGGCTGGTCCGCCGAGGAGGCGGTGGGGTTGTTCGCCCGGGACCTCATCGTGCCGGCCGAGGACCGTGACCTCGCCAGCGCCGTGCGGGCATCGCTCGCGCACGACGGTGAGTGGCAGGGGTGGTTCCGGTGTCGTCGCCGCGACGGTTCGATCATCGTCGTGAAGGTGGTCAACATCGTCGTGCCGGCCGACGACGGCTCGGTCCGCGCCATGGTGAGCGTCGCTCGCGACCTGACCGACGAGCTCGCCGCCGACCGGGGTGCCAAGGCCCTCCAGGCCCTCGCCGACGCATCGCCCGACGCTGTCCTCACCGTCGCCGGCGAAACCATCATGTCGTGGAGCCCGGCCGCCCAACGGCTGCTGGGGTGGAGCGCCGATGAGGCCGTCGGGCAGAGCGTGTACCTCGTGATCCCGCCCGAACACGCCGAGGAGTGCTCTGCGGTGGTCGCGATGGTCGCCCGTGGCGAGGCCATCTCGGGCTACGAGACCGACCGTGTGGCCAAGGACGGATCGCTCGTCCCGGTGTCGCTCGACGTCGCCCCCGTGTTCGACGCCGCCCGCCACGAGTGGCTCGGTGTCGTCACCATGCGGGACTGCCGGAACCGCGACGTGGTGATCGAGGCGGCGCTGACCGCCGAGGCGCGCCTGCGTTCGATGATGACGAACTCCGAGGAGGTCGTGGTCGTCGTCGGTGCCGATCGCACCATCCGCGCTGTCGGTCCATCCGGGGCCGGCCTCATCGGGGGCACGTCGACGCAACTGATCGGATCGTCCGTCGTCCGTTTCGTGCACCGCGACGATCGCGGAGCGGTCGACGCGGCGCTCGATCAGGTCCTCGCCGACCCCGCCGGTACCGCCCAGGTGCTCTACCGGTGCCCCGACCGTGGTGGCGAGTGGCGGTGGGTCGAGGCCACGATGACGAATCTGATGCACGACCCGGCGATCACCGGGGTACTCGTCAACGTCGTCGACGTCCACGAACGCGAGCAGGCGCGGTCCCGCCTCGTGGAACGCGAGACCCTCTACCGCTCCTTGTTCGAGAGCGCCGCCGACGTGGCGATGGTCGTCGATCCGTCCGGCGTCATTCGCGAGATCACACCGTCGTGCAGCCGGGTGCTCGGCAAGCAGCCGTCGTCGCTGGTCGGCCGGTCCCTGGCGAGCGCCGTTTCCGTGGAGCTGGGCGAGATGCTCGATCGCAACGCCACGCCGAACGACCGCGAACTCCTCACGATGCGCCTCGCGCTCGACGAGCACGACGTCATCTGGATCGACGCCGAGGTCCGCAACCTGGCCGGTGAATCCGACCTCGACGGCTACGTCGTCAACCTGCGCGACGTCACCGCCCGCATGATCGCTGCCCAGGAGCTGCACGCCTCCCAGAGCCGGCTCTCTGCCATCGTCAACCGTTCGAGCGACGTCGCGATGTTCTTCGCGGCCGA
>CALMLJ010000439.1 GCA_937868025.1 uncultured Acidimicrobiaceae bacterium | reverse complement strand
TGCCGTCGGTCATCGCCCGCAACCTCAACGAGGCGAGCGGCACGTACCAGTCGGCCCTCATCGGCCTCGGCGTCGGCCTGTTCGTGCTCACGATCCTCATCAACATCTCGGCCCGGGTCCTCGTGCGACGCGTCGATGCCGCTACCAGAGGAGCCAGCTGATGGCCGCGACCGCCACCATCGACACCGCCCCCGACCCCGCCGGCGAGTCGCCGCTGCAGCATCCGCTCCAGAGCAGCCTCTCCGCCGGACGCAACTGGCGGAACCGCCTCGCGAGCGGCTGGATGATCGCCTCACTCGTGGTCGCGGCGATCCCGCTCCTCGCCGTGCTCGGCATCCTGGTCGTGAAGGGCTTCTCGCTCGTGGCCAGCCTCGACTGGTGGAGCAAGCCGATTCCGTCCAACGTCGCCTCGAACGCGCTCGGTGGCCAGGCCGCGCAGGAAGCGTTCGGCAACGTCGGCACCGCTGCGCCCGTCAAGGAGGTGGTGTACGGCATGCAGCCCGCGATCGTGGGCACGCTCATCACCACCGGCCTCGCCGCCCTCTTGTCGATCCCGCTCGGAATTGCAGCGGCCGTCTACCTCAACGAGTACGGCGGCAAGAGCCGCTCGGCCTCGGTCATCCGCTTCTTCACCGACGTGATGACGGGTGTGCCCTCCGTCGTGATGGGCATCTTCATCTACACGGTCTGGGTGTTGAACTTCGAGGCGAGTGGGCGGTCGGGGCTTGCCGGCGGCCTGGCCCTCGCGTGCCTGATGTTGCCCGTCGTCGTCCGATCGACCGAGGAGATGCTGCGGCTCGTCCCCGACTCGCTGCGTCAGGCGTCGGCTGCGCTGGGGACGCCGCGTTGGAAGACGACGACCAAGGTCGTGCTCCCCGCAGCGATGCCCGGGATCACCTCCGGAGCGATGCTCGCCATCGCCCGTGCCGCCGGTGAGACAGCGCCGATCCTGTTCACGGTGGGCGTGGTGTCCTCGACGAACTTCTCGCTCTTCGGGCAGAACACCACGCTGTCCGCCCAGATCTTCTCGAACGCGACGCAGCCCGGTGGCGAGTCGATCGCCTGGGGCGCAGCGCTCACCCTGATCGTGATCGTGATGGCGTTCACGCTGACGGCCCGGTTCGTGTCGTCGAAGTTCTCCGTCCGCGTCGACGGCTGACCCGGATCAGCCGCCCCGTCGGGACGAGGTTGGCTACGGTCTCCGCCATGAGCCGTCGCAGCAAGAAGCAGCAGCAGGAGTCGTCCTCGGGCGACGCCGTGTCCGTGGTCATCGCCGCCCCCGCCGACCGGCTGTACGACATCGTCACCGACGTCCGTCGTATGGGTCGGCTGAGCCCCGAGTGCACCGGTGGCAAGTGGCTCGGGTCGGCCACGGGCCCGGCGGTCGGCGCCCGGTTCCGGGGCCACAACCGACGGGGTCCGATCCGTTGGTCGACGACCAACCTCGTGGTCTCGGCGAACCGTGGCCGGGAGTTCGCCTTCGAGACGAAGCAGAGCGGGGCGCGGTGGCGCTACCGGTTCGAGCCGTCGGAGGTCGGTGGTACCACGGTGACCGAGTCCCACGAGATGTTCCGTCGTCGTCCCGCCGTTGCGTGGGTGTTCGCCAATCTGCTCCTCGGTGGCGCGGCGTCGCACGACGAGGAGGTCAAGGCGGGGATGCGCGCCACGCTCGAACGGCTCCGAGAGGTCGCCGAGGCGCCCGAGGCGTCGGCCCGTCGGCGTCGCCGCGGCCGGCGTGCCCGCCGGGCGGAACGCCGCGCTGCGCTCGCGGCCTGAGCCGGTTCAGCTCACTTCGGGTCGTAGGACCCGAAGTCGATCTGTTCGCCACGGTCGATGCTGACCCAGTCCCGGGCTTCGAGGTACGGCCGGAACGTCTCGGCGATGTAGTGACCGTCCGCGACGGTCTTCGGTCGCTGGAGCTCGTACAGGTGGGGGAACTCGAGCCATGCGGTGACCGCGGTCCACAACCGGAGCGCGGCATCGCCCACGGGCGGGTCGAGCACCACCGGTCCGAACAGCCAGTCCCGGTGCACCCCGTCGGCGTCGCTCGACATCCCCTCGTCGGCCGACCGTTCGAAGCACAACGTCGGCACCCCGTAGCCGCCGGCGGCGATCACGGCATCGTGGTCGGACCGAACGTCGTCGTGGGTGGTCGGATCGGCGATTGCCTGGTCCACGATCGTGGGGTCGAGCCCCATCGTCTCGAGGAGGTGTCGGGCGACCGCGGGGTCGTGGGGCTTGTGGCCGTCGACGTGCAACGCCGTGGCGGCGCGGAGGTACCACTCGTCGACGAGGGCCATGTCGGTCCGGCGCAGCAGCGCGCCGATGCGCATCATCGACCAGCCGTAGGACCAGTCGCGTTCCCACGGGTGCTTCTTGCCTTCGACGCGGTTGACCTCCTCGAGACTGAAGAACCGCCAGTCGATCTCGAGACCGGTCAGCCGCCGTACCTCGCGGATCCAGATCGACGTCTGGTACGCGAACGGGCACATCACGTCGAAGTGGAACGCAACGGCGGTGGGCTCGATCATCGTGGCGCCTACCGGTCCCCGAGGCAGATGCCGATGGAGCGGGCGGTGCGGAGCGCACCGCTGTCGTCGGGCACGAGTCGGGCGCGGCCGGCGATGTCGGCGAGCGGCACGAGCTTGGCCTCGTCGCCGTCGAGCGCCACCATGACGTTGCGGGCCCCGGCGGCGATCGCGATGACCGCCTCGGCCCCGTAGCGCAGGCCCAGCAGGCGGTCGGTGGCGGTGGGGGAGCCACCGCGGAGCAGGTGGCCCAGCGACAGCGAGCGTGCTTCCTTACCGGTGAGGGACTCGAGTTGTGTGGCGATCGTCGCGGCGACACCGCCGAGCCGGGTCGACCCCCCGACGGTGGTGGTCTCGCCCCCGACGGCGCTGGCGCCCTCGGCGACCACGATGATCGAGTACTCCCGGCCCCGCGCGGCGCGTTCGCGGACCCGCTTGGCGACGATGTCGATGTCGTAGGGGATCTCGGGGACGAGGATGACGTTCGCAGCAGCGGCGATCCCGCTGTGGAGCGCGATCCACCCGGTGGTCCGGCCCATCACCTCGATCACCATGATGCGGCCGTGGGCGGTGGTCGTGCTGACCAGACGGTCGATGCACTCGGTGGCGAACAAGACGGCGGAGTCGAACCCCGTCGTCTGATCCGTGTGCTCGAGGTCGTGGTCGATGGTCTTGGGGACGCCGATGACCGGAACGCCGAGCTGGCTCAGCAGGTGGGCGATGGACAGCGAACCGTCGCCGCCGACCGCGACCATGACGTCGACCTGTAGGTCACGGAGTCGGTCGGCGACCTCCTGGCCGCGACCGGTGGCGAACGGGTTGCCCCGGTTGGTCGTCCCGAGCATCGTGCCGCCGAGGTGGGTGATGTCCCGCACCGCGTCGCGGTCGAGGGGGATGACCCCGCCGACGGAGAACAGGCCGTCGTAGCCGTCGCGGATCCCGAGGACTTCCCAGCCGCGGTCGAGCCCGGCCAGCGTCACGGCGCGGATGACGGCGTTGAGACCGGGAGCGTCGCCGCCCCCCGTGTTGATGGCGATGCGGCGAACGTCGGAGGGGGAGTCCATCTACTGATATTGGCCGATGGCGCGGGCTGCGGAGGACCTATAGGCACCTCCGAACTTGATGGCGTGAACGACGAGCGGTGCGATCTGGTGCAAGAGGACCCGCTCGGCCCATCCGTCGGCGAGCGGGTACGCCGCGCGGTACGCCGCGAACGTCTCCGAACCGAAGCCTCCGAACAGCTGCATCATCGCGAGGTCGAACTCGCGATGGCCGCCGTGCGCGGCCGGATCGATCAACCAACTCCGGCCGTCGGGACCGATGATCCGATTGCCCGCCCAGAGGTCGCCGTGGAGCCGGGCCGGCGGTTCGGGTGGGCCGCCGAGCTCGTCGAGTCGTCGCGCGACCCCTTCGAGGCCGGCGATCAGGCTGTCGGGGAGCGCCTGTTCGTCGTGGGCGATCCGCGCCAGTGGCAGGAGCCGCTGCGTCGCGTAGAACTCGGCCCACGAATCGCACGGTTCGTTGGGGAGCCCGCGGCTTCCCGTGGGCCGACGGTCCTCACGCCCGAACGTCGGGGCACCGGCGCGGTGCAGTGCAGCGAGGCCCTCGCCGAGGTCGACGTCGGTGCGTCGGTTCGGGCGTCCCTCGTCGATCCACTCGAGCACCAGCAGGTTCGGGACCCCGGCGGGCGGGTCGCCGTCGCTCACCGCAATGACGCGTGGCACCGGAACCGCGTCGGTCTCGGCCAGCCATCGGAGCCCGATGGCCTCGGTGGTGAGGCACCCGGGTGGACCCGACGGTTGCGACTTGGCGAACACGGTTCGGCCGTCATCGAGCTGGACGAGGTGCGACCCGGCGTTGTCGCCACCGCTCAGCGGCCGGGACGTCGTGACGGCGGCGCCGACCGCGGCGCCGAGCGCTGCTGCGAGCGCCGGATCCATGCGTCAGCCTTCGGCGAGCCAGTCGACCAGTACGCCGGCGAGTTCTTCGCCGCGGTCCTCCTGCAGGAAGTGGCCCGCACCCGCGATGGTGGTGTGCGGCTGACCGGCGGTCCCCGGAACCACGTCGAGCAGCTTGGCGTCGGCGCCGGCGGTGATCGGATCGCTGTCGCTGAAGCAGCAGAGGAAGGGGCGGTCGAATCGGGCCAGCTCGGCCCACGCTGCCCGGTTGGCGTCCGACGCTGCGTTGTCGGGCGTGGTCGGGATCAGCGACGGGAAGACCCGAGCGCCGGCCTTGTAGGAGTCGTCGGGGAAGGGCGCCTCGTAGCCGGCGACGACATCGGCGGGGAGCTCGGACGTGCACCCCATCGTGATGACCCCGCCGACGGGGAGCGACGGAACTGTGCGGGCGAACTCCTGCCACTTGGTGACCGCCTCGGCGACGTGCTCGTCGCCGGTGGGCAGACCGCTGTTGCCGATGGCGACGCGGGCAAATCGCTCGGGGTGCTCGCCGACGAGTCGCAGGCCGATCATGCCGCCCCAGTCCTGCCCGAACAGGACCACTCCGTCGAGGTGGAGGTGGTCGAAGAGGAGCTCACGGACCCATTCGACGTGGCGGGCGAAGGTGTAGTCGTCCAGCTCGGTCGGCTTGTCGGAGCGACCGAACCCGATGAGGTCGGGTGCGATGCAGCGATGTCCCGCGGCGGTGAGGATCGGGATCATCTTGCGGTACAGGAACGACCACGAGGGCTCGCCGTGCAGCAGCACGATCGTCGTGCCTCCGTCGGGCGCTCCGTCGGTTGGCGCCTCGTCGAGGTAGTGCATGCGCAGGGCCTCTCCGCGGGCGCTGCCGAGATCGGCGTAGTGAGGAGTGAAGTCGTAGCCGGGGAGTCCGGCGAAGCGGTCGTCGGGGGTGCGGAGTGCGTCCATGGACCGAGTCTGTCAGGCCGGTGTGGCGAGATTCTGGAGGCGCAGTTCGCCGTAGGCGACGAGGCGGCCTCGCCCGTCGGTGACGTCGACCTTCCAGAGCTGCTGGCTGCGACCTTGGTGGAGCGCCGTCGCCGCGACGTCGACTCGACCGTCGGTGAGCGAGCGGAGGAACTGGGTGGTGTTGGTGAGGCCGACGGCGACCATGTTGCGGTCGCGCACGGCCGTCGTCGCGCCGATGCTCGCAGCGCTCTCGATGGCCGTCGCGTACACCCCGCCGTGGACGATGCCCCACGGCGTGTGGTGCTCGGCGGTGAGGTCGATGTGGCCCACCACCGAGGTGTCCGTCACCTCGGTGACGATCAGACCGGCGCCGCGGACGAAGGCGGAGGACGAGTCGAGGTCGAGCACGTCGAACTCCTCCTGGGAGAGCAGGTGTGGGGACACGCTGGGCGCGGCGTCGGTCATGGGGCCTCCTCGGGCTGGCTGCGGAGTCCGAAGTCAACCATCCGGAGCCTGGCTATGCAAGAAGAAGTCAGGGTACGCTTCGGTCCATGGATTGGATCGAGGTCGACACCACGACGTGCCCCGTGGCGATGACCCTGGGCCTCCTCGGGGAGAAGTGGACCCTCCTGATCGTCCGGGACGCCCTCAACGGCGTGCGCCGGTTCGACGAGTTCCGACGCCACATCGGGTTGTCCGAGGCGGTGCTCTCGGATCGGCTGCAGAAGCTCGTCGCCGCCGGCGTCCTGGCGACGCGGCCCTATCGGGAGGAGGGCAGTCGTCCGCGCAACGAGTACCGCCTGACCGATCGAGGCTGGGACCTCCTGCCGGTGATCGTCGCCCTGAAGCAGTGGGGCGAGACGCACCTGGCGGACCCCGACCAGCCGGTGCTGCGGGTCACCCATCGCGACTGCGGCGGTGACGTCCGCGCCGAACTGGTCTGCGCCGATCATCCCGGAACGGTGCTCGGGGTCCACGAGACGCGCGCCGCGGTGGGTCCAGGTGCCCGCGCCGCCGTCTGATTCTGACGCGGGCCCTCTCGTGCGCGCACCCGTTCTGTCCTGCCGAATCGCCCCTCCAGGGGCCGATCCGCAGGACAGAACCGGTGAGGCGGGTGCGTCGCTCAGCCGCCAGGTGACGGTGGGTTGAGGACGGCCGACCACTCGCTGTCGGGGACTTCGCCGGCGGCCGTCGCGAACTCCTGAAAGGCCGCCACGACAGCGGCACGGCGAGCGGGTGGGATGCGGTCCATGACGGCGGCCATCTCGCGTCGCCGCGACTCGGTGACGGCGCCGACCACGTCGAGCGCCGCAGCAGTGACGGCGACGACGACCTCGCGGCGATCTGCGGGGGTCGAGCGCTCGACCAGGCCCTTGCCGGCGAGGCGGTCGACCATGCGGGTCACCGTCGACGCGTGGACCGACAGCGCTGCGGCGAGGTCGCTGCTCGTGGTGGGGCCGTGCGACGCCAGCACCACGAGGGCGCGGAATTGGGGGAGCGTCAGGTCGCCGATCGCGCTCAGCGACCGGGCCGAGATCGCGACGAGGGCGCGCGATGCGGTCAGTGCGGCGTCGGCCGAATTGGGTCGCGTGGTCATTGTGTTCCTACAATAGTTGCATGAGTGCAATAAACGTGGTTCCGGCACGACGCCGAGACGAGTTGCGGGACCTGGCCCGCAGGTCCCGCGAGGCCATTCTGCTCGCTGCGATCGTGGGAGCGGTCACCGGCGGCGGCGTGGCGCTCGGCGAGTGGATCGTCGTCGACCGAATGCTCGAGGGCGCGGCGTCGCTCCCGTGGTGGGCCCAGGCGTGGCTTCCCCTCGGCGGACTGGCCGTCGCCGCGATCGTCCTCCGGGTCGGCGGGAGGCTGTCGAGCGGATCCGCCGACGAGTACATCGTCGCCTTCCACGGGTCGGGCGATGTCGCCTCGCGGCCGGTGCCGTACCGGCTCCTGGCCACCGCCGCGTCGGTCGGCGCCGGCGCACCGGGCGGGCTCGAGGGCGGATCGGTGTACCTCGGCGCCGCCGTGGGGTCGATGTTCCGCCGCCGTTTCGGTGCGCTGCTGCGGTCGACCGACCTCCACAGCCTCATGGTCGCCGGCGCCGCGGCCGGGGTGGCAGCCATCTTCAAGGCGCCGGCGACGGGTGCCGTGTTCGCGATGGAGGTGCCGTACCGCGATGACCTGGGCCGTCATCTCCTGTTGCCGGCGCTCGTCGGGTCCGCCAGTGGCTACCTGGTCTTCGTCGCCGTGCACGGAACCACGCCACTCCTGGCGGTCAGTGGCGACGCGCCGTTCGACATGAAGGATCTGCTCGGCGCCGCGCTCCTCGGGGTGGGTGTGGGCATCATGGTTCGGGCGTGGGCTCGGGCGATCCGTGCGGCCAAGGCGTTCCACGAGCGTCGATCGGCTTGGGCCGGACCGCTCATCGGCGGATCGGTCATCGGCGCGCTGGCCATGGTCAGCCACGCCGTGCTCGGCGGAAACCTGGCCCTCACCCCGGGCTACAACGCGTTGGAGTGGGCTGCCGACCCGCGGCGGGGGTTGGGCGCGATCGGTCTGCTGATCGCGGTGAGGATGGCGGGAACGGTCGGCACCCTCGCCGGCGGTGGTGTGGTCGGGTTGTTCCTGCCCCTCGTGGTGGTGGGTGGTCTGCTCGGTCGACTGGTGGGCGGTGCCCTCGACGTTCCCAACCTCACGCTGTTCGTGATCGTGGGGGTCGCCGCCGGCCTCGGGGCCGGGTACCGGGTCCCGCTCGCCGCAGTCATGTTCATCGCCGAGGCGACTGGCCGGCCCGGGTGGATCGTGCCGGGACTCCTGGCCGCCGTCGGGGCGGACCTGATGATGGGCGATTCGTCGGTGACCCCGTACCAGCAGTCCACCTGACGCTGGAGGCGAGGCGCCTGCGTCAGCCCGGTCCGCGTCGCTGCCGGCGGGCGGCCTGGAGGTCGATCTGACGCTGGCGGATGGCCGCCTGTTGCTCGCGCTGTTGGGTCTGGTGAGAGCGGATCGTCTCGCGCAGCTCGCGGCGGGCGGCGCGCTGTTCCCGCTTGAGCTGCTCGCGCTGGTCCTCGGCATCGTGGTGGGCTCTTGCCTCCTGGGCGAGGTGCATCCAGGCGACGCGTGCCTGCTGCATGGCCGCCACGACCTGCTTGCGCGCCTCGTTCGCGGCCTCGGCGGCATCCTGGAGCTGCTGCTTGGTGCTCGCGTGCTGCACCACCAGGTTGAACGAACTCAGCCCCGAGTCGGCGACTCGAGCGGCCCGACGCAGCTCGTCGAGGATGGCATCGCGTGCCTCGGTGAAGCCACGCGTCCCGTCCGCGACCTTCTGCATCGCGAGGAACTGGACCCGCCACAGGCCCATGAGAATGGCGGCGGCCATCTGCGGTTCGGGATCGTCGGGATCGACGTCGGCGCGCTCGGCGAGTGCCTCCGCGGTGACGGTGGTCAGGCGTTCCATCATGCCGTGCATCGCGGCCTGGAGCGCCGGCGTGCGTTCGACCAACTCCGCGAACTGGCGGATGACGATCATGGCGGTGTTCGGTTCGTCGGAAGCGGACCAGGCGTTGAACATCTCTTCGACGTCGTCGGTGAGGATGGCCAGTGCGATCTGTGCGAGCGAGCGATCGGTGGTGCGGTCGCTGAAGGCGTCGGCGAGCTCGTCGGCGAGTTGGTCCTCGCGGTCGAAGAGCAGTGATTCCTTGGTGGGGAAGTAGTTGAAGACGGTCTTCTCCGACACTCCGCAGGCATCGGCGATCTCCGAGACGCGAACCTCGTCGAACCCGCGCTGCAGGAACATCAGCGTCGCCTGGTCGGAGATCTGCTGGCGAAGGATGCGCTTCTTGCGTTCGCGGAGACCTTCGCCCTCGACCCGCTCCACGGTGCGCTGGCTCCACAGCCGTTTGAGGGCGTCGACGACCAACGGATCGCGGACCCCGGTTGGCGGCAAGTGCTCGTCGGCCATGGCTGGGAGTGTATCTCCTCGAAATTTTGGTTGCAGTAAAAGTTCTGTGACTGTATCTTTCAACCCACAGAACGAAAGGACGATCCCCATGACCTCCCCACCTCAGCTCGCGGTCTCCGCCGTGGGCGTCTCCAAGCGCTACGGCGACCTCCTGGCCGTCGACCACCTCGACCTCGAGGTCCCCACCGGTGGCGTCGTGGCCCTGCTCGGGCCCAACGGCGCGGGCAAGACCACCACCGTGCAGATGCTGGCCACCCTCGTGGCGCCCACCTCCGGCACCATCACGGTGTGCGGCCACGACGTCGCCACCGAGGCCGACGCCGTTCGTGGCCTGATCTCGCTGACGGGCCAGTTCGCTGCGCTCGAGGACAACCTCACCTGCCGCGAGAACCTCGTGCTCATGGCCCGACTCCGCGGGTACGGCTCCGCTGCAGCCGACCAGATCACCGACCAGCTGATCGACCGCTTCGACATCGGCGAGTTCCGCGACAAGCTCATCAAGAACGTGTCCGGGGGCCAGCGCCGTCGGGTCGATCTTGCCGCGAGCCTCGTGGTCCGACCGCAGCTGCTGGTGCTCGACGAGCCCACGACCGGCCTCGATCCCCGCAGCCGCCAGGTCGTCTGGACGACGATCCGCGACCTCGTCAACGAAGGCGTCACCCTCCTCCTGACCACGCAGTACCTCGAGGAGGCCGACGTGCTGGCCGACGACATCGTGCTCATCGACCACGGCCGAGCGGTCGCCCACGGGACACCGTCGGAACTCAAGTCGCAGATCGGTGAGCAACGCGTGGACATCGTCGCCGTCGACAGCGCCGGCCTCGACCAACTCGTCGCCGTCCTGTCGCCCCAGTTCGAGTTGTCGCTCGCCCCGGAGCGTCGCTCGATCTCAATCCCCGCGCCCGACGATGCCGGCGACCTCGCTCGGGTCTCGTCGGCCATCCGCGCCGCCGGCCTCGCCGTCGACGAGGTGGCACTGCGCCGCCCGACCCTCGACGACGCGTTCCTCGCACTCACCGGTCAGATGCCCGACGACGAGTCGGCCCCCAACGAAGGAGTCCTCGTATGAGCACTGTCACCATCCCCACCACCTCCACCCCCGCGCTCGTTCACACGTCGGACGTGCCCCTCCCACCGCGACCGAGTCCCACGGTCCGGTTCTTCCGGGAAACCCGCCTGCTCGTCGGTCGCAACCTTCGGATGATCCCGCGGGTACCCGAGCGCCTCTCCGACGTGACCATCCAGCCGGTCATCTTCACTCTGCTGTTCCTCTACGTGTTCGGGTCGGCCATCAAGATCCCCGGCATGCGGTACCAGGACTTCCTGCTGCCGGGCCTGCTCGGGCAGAGCCTCGCCTTCGGCGTCATCGGTGCCGGTGTGGCGACCGCCACCGGCTTCCACTCCGGAGTCGTCGACCGGTTCAAGTCGCTGCCCATCTCCCGCCTCGCCGTCATCACGGCGCAGGTCGTCGGGCAGGTGCTGGAACAGATCCTCGGCATCATCATCGTGGCCGGGCTCGGTCTTGCGCTCGGTTGGCGCCCGACGATGGGCATCGCGGGAACCTTCGAGCTGATCGGCCTCGTGCTGCTCGGGCTCGTGGCGTTCACCTCGTTCGGTGTCTACCTCGGCATGGTGGTGCGCAGTCCCGATGCCATGCAGGGGCTCGGATTCGCCCTCGTCTTTCCGCTCTCGTTCCTCGCCGGCACGTTCGTCCAGATCGAGTCGATGGTGGCGGTGCCCCGGTTCATCGGTGAGTGGGACCCGATCGCGGCGTTCGTGGCAGCCGTTCGTCAGGTCGCACAGGGCACACCGTCGTCGGGCTCGTGGCAGCTCGAGCATCCCGTCGTCGCCATGATTGGCTGGTGCGCACTCCTGATCGGGGTCTGTGTGCCGCTCGCCATCCGCCGGTTCACGACGGCGAAGGCCTGACCGACCCCGTCTCGACCCGACCTCGAACCGGTCGGGGACCTACTTCTTCGACCGGGCTCCGGCCGTGAGACCGGAGAGCATCGCGTGCACCTCG
>CALMLJ010000438.1 GCA_937868025.1 uncultured Acidimicrobiaceae bacterium | reverse complement strand
CCGAGTACGAGATGCCACCGATGGTCGATCTGTGGGAGGACGTCGGCGCGGTGCGGTGCCCCTACCTGCTCGTCCGGGGTGGGGTGTCGCCGGTGGTCGACGACGATGACGTGGCCGAGCTGCTGCGCCGGCAGCCCGCGGCGACCGTCGTGGTCGTGCCCGACGCAGGGCACTCCGTTCAGGGCGACGATCCGTTGCGCCTGGCCGAGCTGATCGAGGGTGAGCTCAGCCCACGGGGCTGACCGTCACCGGAATCGCGTTCAGGCGGGTATTGCCCGAGAGTGGGTCGATGACGTCGTCAGTGGTGAGGACGTTGCTGTTGACCCCACCGGTCCCCGCCGCGACGGCACCTCGGGTGCCGGCGACGCCGTGACCCCATCCGTGGGGGAGGCTGACGGTGCCCGGCGCGACTTCGTCGGTGATCTCCACGAGCACGGTGAGCTCGCCCGCCGCTGACGCCACGCGCGCCCGGCCACCGTCGATGACTCCGGCGCCGTCGGCGTCGAGCGGGTGCAGCTGCAGCGTGCATCGCTCCTTGCCCTTCACGAGCACGCCGATGTTGTGCATCCACGAGTTGTTCGAGCGGAGGTGACGGCGCCCCACGAGCAGCAGGCCGTCGGGCGGAGTGGTGTCCAGGAGCGAGGCGAGGCGGGCAACGTCGGCGAGCAGCGGGGGAGCGGCGAGCTCGACGAGCCCCGAGGCGGTACGGACGACCTCGTCGAGCCGAGGTTCGAGCGGACCGAGATCGATGCCGTGGGGGTGCGATCGGAGCGCGTCGATGTCGAGATCGGCGTAGGGGCCGGTCTGCACCATCAGGTCGAGGATCGCCTCGATCGGCGGCAGGTCGGCGCGTTCGGCCGCAGCCGCCTCGGGATCGAGGCCGGCCTGCTGGGCGAGCCCGGCGACCATCATGGAGTGGACGATGGACGGGTCGGCGTCGGCGCCCATGCCCGACGCGATGAGGATGAGCTTGGCAACGATGTCGTGCTCGTCCATGCCCGGCTCGGTCGGATGGTCGGCAGGGTGGAGTGGCGGGCTGTAGTTGACGACGTTGCGGACCGAGAGGCCGTAGAACGCCAGGTCGAAGTGCGGCTTGGCGAGCGGTGACGGGGAGGGGAGGATCACGTCGGCGTGTCGGGTCGTCTCGTTGACGTAGATGTCGACCGACACCATGAACTCGAGCGACGCGAGCGCTGCGTCGAGGCGCTCGGAGTCGGGGCACGAGCGAACCGGGTTGCCACTCGACGTGATCAGTGCCCGCACCTTGCCCGGCCCGTCGGTCTCGATCTCCTCGGCGAGGGCGGCGACGGGCATCTCGCCGCGGACCTCGGGGTGCCCACCGACTCGCGACGTCCAGCGGCCGGTGGAGAACCCGCGACCGCCCGGCCGTGGCTCGCCGGCGGCCCGCGGCTTCGCCGGTCGACCGTGTGCCGGACGGGGGAACATTGCGCCGCCAGGTTGGTCGAGGTTGCCGGTCACGGTGCTGAGCACGTCGGCGAGCCAGGATGCCAGCGTTCCGAACTCGGTGGTGTGGGTGCCGATCCGTCCGTAACAGACGGCCGACGGGGCCTCGGCGAACTCCCGAGCGATTCGGCGGGTCGTCTCGGCGGGTACCCGTGTGTGGGCGGCCACCGCCTCGGCAGTGAACGGCTCGAGCGCCGCAAGGACTCGGTCGACGCCGTCGATGTCGTCCGCCGCTGCGCCCACGTCGACGAGTCCGGCGATCCGGATCTCGTTGACGAGCGCCGCCAGCCACAACGCGTCGGAGCCGGGGCGGATGGCGATGTGCTCGTCGGCCGCGTCGGCGCTCTTGGTGCGGCGCGGGTCGACCACGACGATGCGGCCGCCGCGTTCGCGGATGGCGGCCATGCGCCCGGGGAAGTCGGGGGCGGTGCAGAGGCTGCCGTTGGACTCGAAGGGGTTCGCGCCCAGCATGAGGAGGTAGTCGGTTCGGTCGAGGTCGGGCACGGGAATCGCCCCGGCGTTGCCGAAGAGGTAACCCGACGACACGTGCTTGGGCATCTGGTCGACCGTCGACGCCGAGTAGAGGTTCTTCGACCCGAACGCCTTGACCAGCTGCCCACCGAAGAGCGTGCCGGCGAGCGTGTGCGCGTTGGGGTTGCCGAGGTAGAGCGCAACCGCGTCACGGTCGCCGTCGGCCCAGATGCGACCGAGGCCGTCGGCGACGGCGGCGAACGCCTCGTCCCACGTGGCCTCGACGAACTCACCGTCGCGTTTGACGAGGGGAGTGCGGACGCGGTCCGGGTCGGCGTGGAGCTGCTTGAGCGTGGATCCCTTCGGGCAGATGAACCCTTTCGAGAACACGTCGTCTCGGTCACCACGGATTCGGGTGATGGCACCGTCGTCGTCGGTCGTGATCTCGAGACCACAGGTGGCCTCGCAGAGCGGGCAGGTCCTGAAATGAACTGGCATGTGTCCCCCCGGACGATGTGGCGGCGGGCCCCGTCAGCGGGGCAGGCCGAGGATCCGTTCGCCGATGATGTTGCGCAGGATCTGCGTGGTCCCACCCATGATGGTGTATCCGGGCGCGTAACAGATGTTGCGCGCGGTCCGTCCCCAGATCATCGCATCCGGCCCGGCGATCGAGACACAGAATTCGGCGACGCGCTGCTCGAACTCGGTGCACCACGTCTTGGTGACGGCGGAGTATCCGGCCGGCGCCTGGCCGAGGACCTCGCGGAGCACGAGCGACCGGCCGATCCGGTACCCGCCTTCGAGTCGGGCGTACTCCTGACGCAACAACGGGTCGGACGCGAGGCGGCCGGTGGTACGTGCCGACTCGACGGCGTCGAGGTACAGCCGGCGGTTGGAGACGAGCCGGTCGATGCCGCCGCGCTCGTGTTCCATCTGCCGCATGATCTGCTTGAACGCGCCGTTGAGTGTGCCCACCTGCAGGT
>CALMLJ010000437.1 GCA_937868025.1 uncultured Acidimicrobiaceae bacterium | reverse complement strand
GACTCGAACTCCGACGGGCGAGGCGTTCGGCGGATGTCAGCCAATGCCGGCGGCCCTCAGAATGCCCACGAATTGGGCGTTTCGAGGACTGGCGAGTTCGGCCGCTGTCGACCGCTGTTGGCGAGTTTCGGGAAGTGTGTGACCAAATTGTGACCACGCCTACTCCCGCTCGCACGACCGGTATTCTGACTTGCCGACCGGCCGACGACCGACCGCAGCCTTCGGACGTGTTCACCGTCGCCTGCCCTTCTGCGTAGTCGTCCGTGACTCCTATCCTGCCGGTGGTGATCGCTGCGTCGAGTCTGCTGGGGCTGCATCTCGACGTTTTTGTGAGCGATCCGTGGGACCTCACGGCCGACGGGCACGACGACACGCGTTCTCAGGCCACGGTCGTCGCTGCTGGGAGTGAGATGGGCAACGAATGCCTCCTCCTGGAGTTCGAACCTGCGGCGACCTGGCGTGGGTCCGACCACAAGCATTTCGTCGCTACCCCTCACAATGGGTCAGCGATGTTCGAGTCGCTCGTCACCGACCTGGCCGTGGAGTGCGGTCTCGTGGCGGTGCCTGAAGCCCAGATCGCGAGTTCCTCCCCGATGGATACGACATGGTGGCGAGGTGGCCGAGTGAGTCCCATGACGTGGTGTAGGAGGCGGCACCGACGCCGGAGACGGGCCACGGTACGTCGGGGCGCCGGGCAGCGGAGACGACCCCTCGTTGTCGAAGCCCCACTTGTACGGCAGGTTGCGGTTGAGGTCCACGCCGTCGGCATCGGTGATCTGGCCGTCGCCATCGTTGTCCCGCAGGTTCTTCCGCCAGAGCGGTTCCGTGCTGAAGCTGTAGTCGTATCCGTCGGGATTCGCGACCGGAACGAACCACAGGTCGGTGCTGCGGGTTGGCGAGCAAGTGCCCCGTCGGGATCGGTGCCGTCCAGGTAGAGGCGAAGGAGGCGCAGATCGATCTCCGTGCCGATCCACTCCCGCGCGTGCTGGCCGGCGAGGTGGACGACGCTGGGACGCTCCCCGATCGCCGACGACAGGTCCGAGGACACTCGTACGGCCACGATCTCCTGGCCGAGATGCGACGTGCCGATCACCATCGACCGTGCCCGATCCGGGTGCGCTCGCACGATCGCGTCGACCTCGTCGCGTATGCCACCTGGCTCGCTGTAGGACCGCCAGACCGAGTAGCCGTACCTTCCCGTCGTCGGAGGAGGCGATGGGTCGGCGGGCAAGGCCGCACGAACTGCCTCGAGCTCGCGGAGGACGCGTGCATCGTCGCGCTGCTCGGCAGGCTCGACCTGTGCCGGTCGGGTCCCGTCGGCGGAGCTCTCCGGGCCGTCGACCGATCCGTTCGAGCACGCGACTCCGGTCACCACGACCATCACGATCGCTGTCGTCAACGCTGCTTTGCGCATGAGCTGTTCCTTCCGGGCGCACGCCGAACGCGCCGCCTGCTCGATGGACGAAATTGTTCGCCACGGTCGTGTCGACCTCCGCGGGGCCGTCGAACCACTAGCGTCGGAACGTGAGCGACATGGGATCGGCAGTAGCCACGCTGCCGGGAATCACCGATGTCGAGGCGCTCGCCGGGGGGCATCAGAGCACCGTGTGGCGCGCCCGTCACGACGGCGCCGACGTGTGATCAAGGTCGTGTCGGCCGACGCCGTCGATGCCGCGGCGCTGCGGGGACGTCTCGCCGCCGTACGACGCTTGGCCGGCATTGCGCCCGCAGTGTGTGCGCCGCTCGACCTCGACGGAGCGATCATCTCGTCGCTCCCCGGGGTCGACGGCCACCTCGACCATGTGATGCTGTTCGCGTTCGCCGACGGGCGTGCACCGTCGCCGCTCCTGCCGGCCGACACCGAGGCGATCGGTGCCACGCTGGCGCTGATCCACGACGCCGGTCGCTCGATCGCCCATGACGATGTCCCGCGCTTCGCCGTCATCGACGTCGAAGCAGCCGCCCTCGCACCCCCGAGTGCGACGGACGCCCTGCTACGGGTCCTCGAGCGAGTCCGGCGCTTCGACGGGTCGGCGCCTGCCCACGCTCCTCCATGGCGACTACGGCAGCCACAACCTCCGGATGTCCGCTGGCGAGGTGCGAGTCTTCGACTTCGACGAGTGTGGGGTCGGACCGGCCGAGTACGACGTGGCGAACTCGCTCTACCTCGCCCTGTTCGACCTCACCGTCGAGCGAGGTGCCGGCGAGCTGTTCTCAGCGTTCCGCCGGGATTTCCTCTCGTCGTACGACACGGTCGCCGCCACACCACTCGATCGGTCCGCCGTCGACGACCTCGTGATCCTTCGTGCCATGATGCTCAGCCGGTGGCTCGCAGAGCCGTCCATCGCGCCGCGAGGCGTGGCCGCGGCGGACGCGGCCTGGAAGACGCGTCTCGCCGAGTTCGTCACGGACTTCCTCGCCGGACCAGACGCGCCGGCATGACCCCCACATCGTCATCGGCCGCCCCGTCGCTGCTCTGGTCGCTCCCCGGCAGTCCGACCGACGCGGACGTCGCGCTCATCGTGTGCCCGTATGCCGGCGGAACGGCCCAGGCGTTCGCCAACGAGCTGCGCTGGCTCGTCCCGGACCACGACGTGCGGTACCTGGCGCTCCCGGGACGGACCCATCGGATGACGGAGGCGCCCTACGAGGATCTGGCAACCCTCGTGGACGATCTGGAGTGGGAGCTGGCGATGATGGGCAAGCCGTTCATCATCGCCGGGTACAGCATCGGGGCCCGCATCGGCCTCGCTACAGCGGAACGCTGCACCGTGGCCGGATCGGCCCTGATAGGTCTCCTCCCGGCCATGTCGGCCGTCGGGCCGCACGGTGAGCGTCGTTGGGGCACCGACCTCGAATCGGTCGCGAAGGACATCCGTCGATCGCATCCCTCGGGCGACGAGCTCCACCACGCCGGACTGCTCGATCGGGTCGCCGCTCAGACCTCGCGGACATGCACCTGTTCCGAGGCGCCGCCGAGCCCGGCGACGGGATCCTGGACGTTCCGGTGTGTGCCATCAGTGCCCGATCGGATCGCACCACCTCGCCGTCGGCCGAGGCGTGGCGGCAGGTCACCAGCGGCCGGTTCCGACACCGTGAGATCGAGGGCGACCACTTCGCCATCCACACGAACCCGGCCGACCGGCGAGGTCCAAGCGCACCTCGCCGAGGTGTACGGCACCGACATGAGCCCGAGAGCAGGTCTCCAAGATCACCGACGCCGTTCTGGGGGAGATGGCCGAGTGGATGACCCGCCCCCTCGAACGGGTGTACCCGGTCGTGTTCATCGACGCCATGGTCGTCAAGA
>CALMLJ010000436.1 GCA_937868025.1 uncultured Acidimicrobiaceae bacterium | reverse complement strand
CCGTGATGTCGCGGCTCACGCCGTGATGGTGACCGGCATGCCGAGCGGCACCTGTCGACGCTCCAGATCGAGCACGTCCTCGTTGCGCAGACGGACGCACCCGTGGCTCACGTCGGAGCCGATGAGCTCGGGTCGATTCGTGCCGTGGATACCGATGACACCGTCGGCGAACGCCTCGGTGTCGACCAGCGTGGGGGAGAACGCCGACAAGCCGTAGGCCAGGGGCCCGTAGGTACCGTTCGCCTTGGGGGGTTCGACGAGTTCCTTGACGTAGAACCTGCCCGTCGGCGTCGGCGTCGCAGCCTCGCCGGCGGCGACCGGGTAGGTGGCGATGACCGCGCCCGCTTCGCTCAGCGTGAGTTGGTGGGTCGCCAGGTCGATCGTCGCCGCCATGTCGGTGTTCGTGAGCACGACGTCGGCGTCGGCCACCCACCCGGTGCTGCCGTTGGGGCGAACGGGCAGGTACACCTCGTGCCAGAGCGTCCCGGTCGCCTCGACCGCCCGCTGCGCGATCAGGAACGTCGCCGGGGCACCCGACGGCAGCGGGTTGGAGATCGCCACCGGTTTCACCGCACCGTCGCCTGCCGTGTCCAGCTGCAGTTGGGGGCCGCCGGGGGAGTCGTGAATGACGATCGAGCCGACCTCGGAGCGAACGTTGGCGATCCAACTGCGGTACGCGGGATCGGGTTCGGTCGTCGAGGTCGTCGTGGCCGCGGTGGTCGACGCTCCCGGAGCAGCGGTGGTCGGGGTGACGTCGGCAACAGAATCGGCGTCGGAACCGCACGCCGTGAGCGACAGGATCGTGAGCGTCGCAACGACGGCGACCAGGCGGTGTGCGGAGGCGGGGAGATGGGGGAGCGGCACGGGGCCAGCGTAACGGCGGGCGCCCCCGATCGATCGCCGCCGAGGCCGGGGCCGGCTCGGTCGATCGGGCTCAGTCGTCGGGATTGAGGGCCTCGAGCTCGACGCCGGCCGTTTCGGGGAGCCGCCACACCAGGCCGGCGACGATCAGCGGGCCGAGTGCGAGCGCCGCGACCGTCGGGCCGTAGATGCCGTCGGTGACGACCTGGCCGACGATGTAGAGCCCGGTCATGCTGCCGATGACCGCGGCCCCGTTGAGGAGTCCGTTCGCGGCCCCTCGTCGCAACGTCGGGAAGAGCTCGGGCAGGAGGGCGCCCAGCGACGGCACGACCGCCGCGCCGACCATCGACCCGACCAGCGAGGCGACCCACATCGGTGGACCGCCGATGCAGAACATCGCGGTGTTGCCGATCGCCAGGCCGAGGAGACCGATCGTCGCGGCACGCCGGCGACTCGACCGGTCGGCCAGCTTGGCCCCGGCGAAGATCCCGATGAAGCCCCACGTGTTCGTCGCCAGGATGAAGATGGCCACCGCGGTCGAGCTGAGCCCCCTCGTGTTGCGCAGGTAGTCGGTCTGCAGTTGCTGGGTCGGGGCCGTGAAGATGTTGAGGAAGAACATCCCGGCAGCGAGCACCACGAGCCGCGACGGCCGCATGTGTTGATGGGCGTGCTCGGCCGGCACGTGGTCGTCGTGCTCGAAGCGCGCTGTCTCCGGCAGTCGTCGGGCCGTGAGGATCGCCACGATCAACGCCGGGAGGGCCAGGACGAAGAGCAGGCGCCACGCCCAGTCGGCTGCATCGAGGAACGGGACGAACCACAACACGATGCCGACACCGAGCCCACCGGGGAGGGCCATCAGGCCGATGGCGTAGGCACGGGAACCGGCGGGCAACTCCTCGGCGCAGATGATCGGGATGAGGTACGCGGCGCCGGCCACGAGACCACGGGCGACGAGCTGCGAGCCCGTGACCGTCGCGAAGTCGGGTGCGATCGCCGTGACCAGGCACGCCAAGCCGGCGATCACGAGACAGGCCCGGAGCAGCGGGCGTCGGCCCCGCTGGTCGGCGAGCGCCGTCGCGGCGAACGTCAGCACGGCGCCGATCCGGATGACGGTCAGCGAATTGGCCTGGGTTGCGGTGGTGCCCCCGAGGTCGGCGGCGATATAGGTGATGGTCTGACCGATGAGCCCACCGAGGAACCCCGCCACGACGGCAAGCGTCGCGCACAGGCCCAAGATGTTCGCCTCCCGCCGGCCCAGGCGGTCGCTCGGGCACCAGGCCGGCTTCTGGTCGGGCGCCAGACCGGTGCGGACGGGCCGCCGGAGCAGGAGCCCGACGAGCCAACCCCAATGCGGCACGGCGAGCTGGTAGTCGATCGTCTCGACCGTCACCCCGTCGGTGGTCGTGAACCGGCGGTCCCATCGCGAGAACGGGCCGTCGTCGGCCGCGAGCACCCCCGGCTCGACCTCGAACTCGCGCACCATGAGGTCGTCACGGGGGGCGGATCGCCGTTCGAGCTCGGCGGGATCGGTGATGACCGTACGGAGGATGGGCATGGGCGGAGGTCACCGGGCGTCGGCGGGCCGAGCATACTGGCGGCCATGGATGAGATGATCGTCCGCCCCGGCGGCCCACTGAGTGGCGAGATCCCGATCTCGGGAGCGAAGAACTCGGTGCTCAAGCTGATGGTGGCGACCGTGCTCGCTCCCGGGCGCTTCGTCATCCGCAACGTGCCCCGGATCAGCGACGTCGACTGGATGGCCGAGACGCTCGTCGCCCTGGGCCTCGACGTGGACTGGTCCGAACCGCAGACGCTCGTCATCGACTCCACCGGCACGATCACACCCGAGGCGCCGTATCGCCTCGTCGAGCAGATGCGGGCGTCGACCGCGTTGCTCGGAGCGCTGCTCGCTCGATGTGGTGAGGCGCGCATCGCCATGCCGGGCGGAGACGACTTCGGGGACCGTCCGATCGACCTGCACCTGCAGGGCCTCCAGGAACTCGGCGCCGACATCGAGCTCAGCCACGGCAACATCGTGGCCACGACATCGGGGCTGACGGGCGCCCGCGTCGTCCTCGAGTACCCGAGCGTCGGCGCCACCGAGAACCTCCTGTTGGCGGCGACACGGGCGACCGGGATCACCGTCATCGAGAACGCCGCCCGCGAGCCCGAGATCGTCGACCTCGCGGCGTTCGTCAACCGTATGGGCGCCCGGGTCGTGGGCGCGGGAAGTTCCACGATCACGATCACCGGCGTCGACGAGCTGCACTCCGTCGAGCACGAGGTGATCCCCGACCGGGTCGAGGCCGCCACGTACCTCACGATCCTCGGCGCCGCCCGGGGAGAGGTGCTCCTGCGCGGCGCCCGGGCCAACGATCTGCAGCTGCTCATCGGCAAGCTCGGCGAGATGGGCATGCGGATCTCGCCCGACGCCGCCGGTATCTGGGCGATGGCGAGCTCCCGGCCGACGTCGGTCGACCTTGCGACGCTGCCCTATCCCGGCATTGCCACCGACTACCTCCCGATGTTGATCGCACTGCTGTCGGTCGGCGACGGCACCAGCTTCGCGACCGAGAACCTGTACCAGGGTCGGTTCCGCTACGTCGGGGAGCTCACCCGGATGGGCGCCAATATCCGCGTCGAGAGCCACCACATGGCTGTTCGTGGGGTGGAACGCCTGTCGGGCGCGCCGGTTCGTGCCTTCGACATCCGCGCCGGCGCCGCGCTCGTCGTCGGGGCCTTCGCCGCCGAGGGCGAGACCGTCATCCACGATGCCCATCACCTCGACCGCGGTTACCAGGACATCGTCGGCCGCCTCCGGGCCGTCGGCGCCGACGTCAGCTCCCGGTAGACGATCCGGTCACGACCGGGAGTCGATGCTCGCCAGGACCTCGTCGACAGCGGACCAGGGGTCGATGTCGCGGGCGAGTACCTCGTCACGGAGTTCCTCGAATCGGGAGCCGCCACCGAGCTTCGCGGCGCGGGCTGCGAGCTGCACGGCGATGATCGACCGCAACTCCGCGGCGACACGACCCTGCCGACGGCGCGCCCCCTCGCCGCTCTCGTCGAGCCAGCGGCGGTGATCGGCGACCGCGGTCCACACGTCGGCCACCCCCTCACCCGACGTCGCGACCGCCGGGACGACCGGCGGCCGCCAGCCGTCCGCGACCTTCAGGCTGAGCATGCCCTCGAGGTCGTTCTGGGTCTCGGCGGCGCCGGCGCGGTCGGCCTTGTTGACCACGAA
>CALMLJ010000435.1 GCA_937868025.1 uncultured Acidimicrobiaceae bacterium | reverse complement strand
CGACGGCGCCGCCCTGGTCATCATCGACACGGAAGGCGAGCCCGACGGGTCCGACGGCTGGAAGGGCCTCCGCGTCGACGTGAACGACGGGCAGGTGTTCGAGGGGGTGCCCCTGGTGCTCGCGGACGAGGCGCCCGCCCACCCGCCGACCTGCTGCTGTCGAGCCGGCGCCGCCGTGTCGGGCGAGTATCCCGAGTTCCCCTGCCACCGTTGCCCGGTACATGGCGGGGAGTTCGACGACGGACCCGACGAAATGTGCCGCCGCCACCGCAGCGAGGCCCCCGCCTTCCCGACCGACGGCAGCATGGAGACGGCGCCGTGAACGAGACCGCCGAGACTGTCGCCACGGCGATTGCCGCCGCCGCACCATGGACGATCTTCCTGGCGGTGGCGTCCATCATCCGAGCCCGTCGAGGCTGGGACCGATGGTGCCGCACGCCCTACCCTGAGCCGCGCCACCGCCGCCACCATCGCCGCCCACCCAACCGACCCGAGACCGTCAACCGCAGGAGCTACCACCCATGAACCGGAACCGCTCGCCGATGCGATCGGCAGGCCAGCAGATGAACCCCGGGCCGGGGAACGTCTGGTGGTGCCCCGAGCCGGCCTACGCGACGATCGAGTTCGGCCCGCCGCTGCCAACGATCTGGGCTGTCGCCGAGTACCTGACCATGAGGGCCAACCGGCTCGACGAGGATGACCGCGAGGCCCACGCCTACGAGCTTGCCGCCTTCCACGTCGAGGCGCTGTCCGACCAGTACGCCGACCGATTCGCACCGGCCGTGACGGCGCTCGACGAGCTGAAGCTCCTGAAGCGCTACATCGAAGGAATCGGGCCCGGCGACAAGGAGGGGACCCGGCCGACGGCGCGGAGCGTCATCGGAGCAGTGGACTCCCTGTTCGACGAGATCGGACTGCCGATCGGTGACATCTGGAAGGGCACGTTTCCCGAGGACGCCACCGACCACCCGCCGTCGATCGACCGCCAAGGGGTGCGGGCCAACTACGGCACCCGCCTGGCCGACCGGCTGGAGGAGTTCATGGACACGCTCGACCCGTCCGACGCCGAGACCCTGACCATCGCCCTACACCGAGACATCACCGACCGCGAGGAATCGTGACCGACCACGAACACAACTGGGATTACGTCTCGCCGGGTCGGCGCAAGTGCTACGGCTGCGGTGCTCGCCTCGCCGTCGAGGTGCAGTTCCATGAGGCGCCGCACTCCACCACGCTGGGCGCGCCGACGCTGCGCGGCTCCGATGTTGAGTGGGCCCAGCAGTTCCGGCCCGACCGGAAGGGCCAGACCGATGGGTGAGCAGATCGTCGAACGGACGGGCTCGACTCGGTTCGTCATGGTCGGCGGTCGCCACGTCGGCGCCGCCATGGTCGAGCAGATCGCCAACATCGTCGTCAACCACAAGGACGAGCCGCCGACCCGCAACGCCGCCCGGCGCACCCTGCCCGGCAATCAGTCTCGAGGACGGGTCTACAAGGCGCTGCAGTCGTGCATCGACGCCGGGCTCCTCGAGTACGTCGTGCCGGCCAACGGGCCGCAAGGCTCGTTCCCGAGGCTCAAGGTCACCACCGCCGGCTACGAGGCGATGATGCTCTGGAACACGCCTGCGGTTGAGGCGACATGAGCGCCGTGACGGGCTCGGTCGCCGGTCCAATGCTCGTCGACCTGGATGGCATCTTCGGTCCGCTGCGCACGCCGTTCAGCCGCGAGGACGAGCCGCTGGGCCGTGCTCTCGCCGCGGCGTGGCGTGCCGGCGACTGGTCGGAGGCCTTCGAGTTCGCCGCCATGGCGCTCGTCGCCCGGTACAACGGCGCCATCACCGCACACGTCCCGTGGGAGTGGCACGAGTTCGAGACGCCACCGCCGCGGCTCGCCTGGATGAAGGACGGGCAGGTGTTCGTGCGGGCGCCCCACGAGGACGCCTACACCGCCGAAGCCGAGGCCATGCGAGGCCGTTGGCACGGGGAGCCCGAGCTGCGGGCCTGGTCGTTCCGACCATCCATGGACCTGTGGGCGTGGCTGGAACGGTGGAAGATCATGCCGGCCGACGCCGTCGACCTGGCCTGCCGACGGCGCGCCGTCACCCCGCCGGCCAACATCAGCCCGCCCAAGCCGGCGGCACTCGACCTCGGCACACCCGACCCGCCACCGCCACCACCCCCGGCCACCATGACCGAGGTCGAACCGGGCGCATGGCGACTCGACAACGCCACGATGCGTCACGCCCCCTGGTCGAAGGCAGTGCCCGGCTCGTGTGGCGTCATCGCTGGGGAGCTGATGTTCGGCATCGACCCCGACCGCGACCCGTACGAGTGGGTCGTCGAAGGCGTCGAGCTCGGAGTGCAAGGCCTCGACAAGTGGCTCGCCGAGCTCGAGCTGGCCCGGCAGCCGGCGCCCCTCGACCCGGGCACCACGGACGCATCAAGGGCGCTCGCACCGTCGCCCGGGTTCCAGCTCCGGCCCGGCCTGGCCGTGAAGTTGAAGCCGCACCAGCTGGCCGGCGTCGAGTACGTCACCGAGATCGCCACCGTGCCCGGCCGATGCCTCATCGGCGACGATGTCGGGCTGGGCAAGAGCTTGGAAGCGATCGCCAGCGTCCACCAGACGCAGGCCTACCCGGCGCTCATCGTCTGCCCGGCCAGCCTGGCAATCAACTGGTCGAAGGAGATCCGCAAGGCGATACCCGACGCCACGGTCGACGTGTGCACGACCCGCTCTGGGGCTCCCGGTGTGGCCCAGTGGACGGTCATCGGCTACGAGGCCCTGCAGAAGCGCCTCGCAGCCTTCGAGCGCACCCCGTGGGCATCGATCACCGTCGACGAGGCGCACTACGTGAAGAACGGCGGCACCAACCGGGCGATCGCCGTGAAGATGGTCGCCGAAGGCGTGGATGGCATGCGCCTGGCGATGACCGGCACCTTCGCCAAGAACAGCGACAAGGACACGCTGTTCCCGTTGAAGGTCATCGGCCGAGCTGACGTGGCCGACATGGTTCGCAAGGATCTCGCCGAGCAGGCGTCGATCCTCCGGGCCAACTGCATGGTCCGTCGTAAGAAGCACGACGTGATGCCCAACCTCGATCCGATCGAACTCACCAAGACCTACGTCGAGCCCGACCCGGTGATCTGGAAGGAATACCTGAAGGCTGAGGCCGACATCATCGCCTACGTGAAGGAGCGGGCCCGCAAGATCGCCGCCGAGCTCGGGCTCGACCCCGACGCCGAGGCCGTCAAGGCAGCGCTGAAGGCCCAGGGTGCAGAGCACCTCGTCGCCATCTCACACCTGCGCCAGTTGTGCGCCGCAGCGAAGATGAAGACCGCCATCGAAGCGGTGCGCTCGTTCGTCGCCCAGAGCGACCAGAGCATCATCGTCTTCGCCTACCACCGCGAAATCGTCACCGGCCTGGCCAACGCACTGAAGTGCGACGCCATGATGGGCGGTGTGTCGATGAAGGAACGAGACCAGATGGTCGAGGACTTCCAGGCCAAGAAGAAGCGGTCCATCGTCATCAACTTCGGCGCCGGCGGCGTGGGCCTCACCCTCACCGCGGCCACCGAGATGAAGCTCGTCGAACTGCAGTGGACGCCAGCCGACATGGACCAGGCCTACGGTCGGTGTATAGTCGAAGGCGTGAACATTGTGACACGTAAGGGTGTTCTCCCGATTGAGGCCATCGAGGTCGGCGACGAGGTGCTCACGCATCGAGGCAACTGGCAGCGAGTCGAAACCAGAACGAGCAAATTGGCCCCTCGTTGGGTGGAGCTCAACGTCACCCGGCAGTCCGAACCGTTACGTTGCACGCCTGAACATTTGGTCTGGACCAAGGACATGATCACTGGCGAGATCGACTGGAAGCGTGCTGATGAGATCGGCACGTCGGACCTGTTGGCTCTACCTCGACCCCGCTCCGGCGAGTTGCGATCGATCGCCATTCCTGACGATGTACGGCTGCCACCCAGGCAGGTCGACTGTTTGGGCTGCGGCAAGGCGCGACCGATCGTAACTCACGGACTCTGCAACGCCTGCCGATTGAGCTTCCGCAAGAAGGGCCAGCCCTATCCCGAAGAGTACGAATCCGGCGGCGAGAAGAAGGCCCTGCGCATCACGGTCGATACGCTGACCCTGACGCCGTCATTGCTTCGTGCTTTCGGTCGTTGGCTCGGCGATGGATGGTTGGGCCGCACTGGCGAGCAGGGCATCTATCGACGGGTCGGGCTCTGTGGGCATGCCAATGAGGCCGTTGATGTGACGCGGGACCTTAATGTTATCGCTGATGCCTTCGGGATTCCTCGAGTCGCAGCCCAAACCTTCAACGACAACACCACTCAGCAGGTGTTCTCATCTCGAGAGGTGGCGGCACTGTTTGAGCGATGGTTCTTCGCCGAGACACCGAAGCATCACCGCAAGGACTCCACAAACGGCAAGGGATCGCAGGGGGCAGTGAAGCGTCTAGCCCCATGGATGTTGGACCTTCCCGACGACCTGGCTTTCGCCCTACTGCAAGGCCTTCTCGATTCGGACGGCCATTGGCGTCAAAATGATGGGCGTTGCAGCTTGGCCCTGGTATCTCCTCACCTGGCACAGGAGGCTGCACTGTTGGCAGCTCAGCTCGGGTTTGCCCCGAACGTGAGGAAGTGGAAAAAGGAGCGCCGCAACGCCAGCGGGAAGGTGCTCACTCGTGGCGTTTGGGAAGTTGATTGGCAGCGTGCCGACGCAACGAAGTTGCGTCACGACCTCCGACACGACGACGAGGGTCACGTTTGGTGTCCGGTCGTCAATGTCAAGCACCACGACTCCGACATCACCGTCCACGACCTCGGGGTTCCTGGTGACCATTCGTTCGTGGCTGCTGGTGTGGCAGTTCACAACTGTTTCGGCCGCATCAACGACGCTCACGGCCTGATTGCCGACCACCTCATCATCGAAGGCTCGATCGACGAGATGTTCCTCGACATCATCGACGAGAAGCGAGCGATGGCAGCGATGGCCCTTGACGGCGAAGA
>CALMLJ010000434.1 GCA_937868025.1 uncultured Acidimicrobiaceae bacterium | reverse complement strand
GATCCGCCGGCCCAGCGCCGACGGCAGGTCCGGCACCCACATGTCGTGGTGGTCCGCTCCGCCGGCCGGTGTGCCCAGGCGGGACGGGTCAGCGACCCACCACCGGCCCCACCGGAACGCGGCCAGGTTCGCGTCCACCGCCACGCCGTTGAGCTCGATCGCGGCCTCGATGGGGCCCGGCCCGACGGGCAGCGCGCCCGCCTGCACCGCCACGCCGATCATGAAGATGTTGGCGCCGGCGGCCGAGCCCAGCAGCTCCCGACACCACCCGGCAGCGTCGACGAGGACGGGATCGGCGCGGACCGAGCGCTCCAATCGGGAACGCAACGCGTCGACCTCGGGGTAGGCCCGCTCGGGATGCCCGACCATCGAACCGGTCGGGGTCTCCGAGGTCGATCCGACGAGACGGGTGTGGGCCGGATCGGCGACCGCCAGCATCTTGTCGGTCGCAGCGACGAGGAGGTCGAGCGCCACGATCACGTCGCAACCGGCGCTGCCGATCGAGTTCGTCGGAGCCGGCTCGTCCCGGGTGAATCGGAGGTCGCTGACGACCGGGCCCGCCTTCTGCGACAACCCCGTCTGGTCGAGCCCCTGCACCTCGAACCCGTCGAGCATCGCCGCGGTACCGAGGATCTGCGACGTCGTCACGACGCCGGTGCCGCCGATGCCGGTGAGCCGTACCGACCACGGCACCGTCGCGGTCGCCGACGGATCCGGAGGGTCGTCGGTCGGCAGGACGGCCGCCGTGCCGCGACGCGCCGCCGGATCGCCGGGCTCGATCGTCATGAACGCCGGACAGTCGCCCTCGACGCAGGAGAGATCGAGATTGCAGGAGTCCTGGTCGATCGACGTCTTCACACCCAGCGGTGTGTCGACCGCCTGGACCGACAGGCAGTTGCTGATCGCTCCGCAGTCGCCGCACGCCTCGCAGAGCCGGTGGTTGATGGCGACCCGCAGGTTCGGCGTCGGCAGCTGGCCCCGCTTGCGCAGCTGCCGGGTGTGCGCCGCGCACGCCTGGTCGTTGATGAGGACGGTGACGCCCGTCGTGGCCGCCAGGCGTTCCTGCGCCTCCTCCAGACGGGTGCGGTCCCACACCCGGATCGGGCCATGGGGACCGGCCCCGAGATCAACGCCCTCGTAGCGCGAGCGATCCTCGGTCGTGATCAGGATGTCGCTGACCCCGTGGGCCAGCAGGGCCCGCACGATCTGCGGCACGGCGACCCCACCGACCGCATCCTGGCCGCCGGTCATGGCGACCGTGCCGTTGTAGAGCAGCTTGTAGGTGATGTCGACACCGGCCGCGACCGCAGCCTGGATGGCCAGCTGACCGGAGTGGAAGAACGTGCCGTCGCCGAGGTTCTGCAGGAAGTGCGTCCGTTCGATGAACGGCGACATGCCGATCCACTGGGCACCCTCGCCGCCCATCGCGGTGATGCCGCTGATGTCGCCGAGCCGATCGTCGTCCATCAGGAGCACCATCGTGTGGCAGCCGATGCCCGCGCCGACGAGCGACCCGTCGGGCGCACGGGTGCTGCGGTTGTGGGGGCACCCCGAGCAGAAGTAGGGGCTGCGGACGACGTCGATGTCGCCGTCGGCCTCGACCGCCTCGCCCGTCTCGCCCGACGGGAGCAGCGGGATCAGCACCCGTTCCCGCGCCGGGGGAGCGATCGGGGTCATCCGGTCGTCGAGTCGTTGGGCGAGCCGTTCCCGCAGGCCCTCGACCATCGCGTCGGCGTCGAGCATGCCGGTCTCGGCCATGAGCACGCGGCCGTCGGGGTGGCGCTTGCCCCACACCGCCGGACGTTCGGCAAGCCCGTACAACGCGTCCTTGACCAGCAGCTCGAGCGTGGGGTTCTTCTCCTCGACGACCACGACCTCGGCGAGCCCGCGGGCGAACCGGCGCACGACCTCGGGATCGAACGTGACCGGCATCCGCATGTGCAGGAGGCGGATGCCCGCGGCGGCGATCTCGTCGTCGGTCGTGAACCCGAGCCGCCGGAGGGCGTCGCGGAGCTGGTGGTACGTGTAGCCGGACGCGATGAGGCCGATCCACGCGTCGCCGGGATCGACGCTCGGATGGTTCAGCCCGTTGGCCTCGGCGTAGCGGCGGATCAGCTCGCTGCGGACGAGCCGGAAGTCGTGTTCCAGCTCCAGGGTCCGCGGCGCCAGGAGGCGGGCGTCGGGGTGGTGGACGTAGTCGCGCCCGTCCGTGCTGCCGGGCGGCACAAGGTCGGGAATGGCGGGAACCACTCGCCCGGCGGACAGGTCGACGGTGGACGTGCCGTCGGCAACCGCCGCCACGATCTTCATCGCCGACCACGCTCCGGTGAGCCGAGACAGGGCGACGGCGTGGAGCCCGAGATCGAGGACCTCCTGCACGTTGCCCGGATAGAGGATCGGCATGTGGAGGTCGACGAGGGTGGCGTCGGAGCTGGAGGGGAGCGTCGAACTCTTCGCCGCGGGGTCATCGCCGACGAGCGCCACGGCGCCGCCATGGCGCGACGTCCCAGCGAACGCGGCGTGGCGGAGCGCGTCGCTGGCGCGGTCGAGCCCTGGCGCCTTGCCGTACCAGATGCCCACGACACCGTCGTAGCGGGCGTCGGGCTGCTCGGCCGCGAGCTGGCTTCCCATCACCGCGGTCGCGCCCAACTCCTCGTTCACAGCGGGGCGGCACACGATGGGCAGGTCGGGAACCAGTCGAGCCGCCCGGGCCACCTCCTGGTCGAACCCGCCCAGAGGCGAACCCTGGTAACCCGACACGAACGCGGCCGTGTTCAGGCCGGCGTCGCGGTCCACCCGGAGCTGTTCGACGGGGAGCCGGGCCAGCGCCTGCACCCCGCTCATGAACGCTCGGCCGCTGCGCAACCGGTACCGGTCGGTGAGGGCGTACGACGTTGCCGTCGCTCCCTCGGTGGGACGATCGACGAGGGTCATGTGTGACCCTACCCCCGGGGCCCCGTTCTCAGGCGGCGCGCCGCCCCTCCATGCCGACGAGGTACAGGTCGAACCAGGACGGGTCGGAGAAGTCCGACGGGTGATGGCCGGGCAGCACCGACACCAACATGTTCGGCAGTTCGGTGAACACGAAGCTGAGGGTCCAACGGCAGAGCCGGTAGATCGAACCCGGGTGGAACAGCCGGCGCTCGTGGGCGAGCCCGACGGCGGTGCCGGCGAACGTGAACACGACGAACAGTGCGATCGACACGAGCATCGCCCCGCCCAGCGCTCGGCGCGACGAGTACCGGGCGTCGTAGACGTCGTAGGCGACGCTCTTGTGCTCGACCTCCTCGGCCAGATGCCACAGGTACAGCGACGCCACCGTGGGGTCGGCGTCGCGGAACAGCTCGGCGTGGTGGCGCTCGACCCAACGGGCCACGCCGTACGCGCCCGCTTCGGCCGCTGCCGAGTAGGCGAGATGGAACCGTTCGCTCCGCGTGCGCCACAACCGGTCGAACGTCCGGCGCAGCATCGACTCGACGGCGCCGACACCGCGGACCTGCGCAGCGATCAGCGTGTTGAACCGACGGTGCTGGGTGTGGTGTTGCGCTTCCTGGGCGATGTAGGCGCGGGCCTCGGCGGCCAGCTCGGGTTCGAGGTGGGGGAGGGCTTCGCGCACTGCCCGCACCACGTACGGCTCGAGGTACGGCATCATCAACGACACCGCGTTGGCGACGCAGGCGAGCTCGGGCATCGTCGAGTGCCATCCCGCCCGGAGGTCGGCGGGATACTCGAACCTCACCGTGCGCTCGACCAGTCGACCCATGCCCTCCTGTCGGCACCGACGGCCCGAACCTGAACCGGCCGGCGAGCGGCAGCGGCATCCGCCACGTACAGTCCTGGCCATGGGACTCGTCGCCAAGGGTGGCCGCAACGAAGACACGAAGCTCGCCGGCACGGCGCAGAACCTCTACATGGATCCGTGCTCGTCGTGCGGCGCTCCCGTGACCGTCGTCGCCGCGGCCAAACCCGACCCGTTCCTGTGCCCGGCGTGTACCTCGACGGCGAAGGCCGAAGCAGAGTCCGAGGTACGGGAGCGGTAGCAGGGAGCGCCCCGACCGAACCGAGCGAAGGTGGCCTCCGCCAAAAGGGGGACGGTAGCGTCTCGGCTGATGTTCAATCGAGAGCTCATTCCACAGCGCCGCCGCGACCGCGTCCGATCGAAGTTCTACGACGTGGCCGGCCCGGCCGTCCGTTGGAGCTGGGACCTCTACAAGTCGCTCGGGGCCATCGGCCCCAACTCCGCCGCCGGCCGCGCCTTCGGATCGCTCGGGGAGGGCAGCATCGTCTGCTTCCCCTACGACACACTGATGAACACCGACTCGATCCACATCGGGTCCGGCACCATGATCTCCGGCCACGTAGCGCTCTCGGCCGGCTGGGGCCCGAACCACCCGGGCATCTCGCCGCGAATCGTGGTGATCGGCGATCGGTGCCTCATCGGGCGGGGCAGCAGCGTCGTCGGCCACAAGTACATCGAGATCGGTGACGACGTGTGGACGGGCCACAACGTGCACATCACCGACATGAACCACGGCTACGAGGACATCGACCTGCCGATCTCGGTGCAGAACCAGCCCGAGGCCCCCGTGCGCATCGGGTCGGGCTCGTGGCTCGGGCACAACACGGTGGTCCTCCCCGGCGTCACGATCGGTGAGCACGTCGTGGTCGGCGCCGGCAGCATCGTCACGTCCGACCTGCCCGACTACAGCGTCGCCGTGGGCTCCCCGGCGCGGGTGATCCGCCGCTACGAGCCCGGTGACGGTTGGAAATCCGTGGGCCCCCACGCGGTGACCGCCTCATTGGCGTCGATCAC
>CALMLJ010000433.1 GCA_937868025.1 uncultured Acidimicrobiaceae bacterium | reverse complement strand
GGCAACAGATCGCTGCGCTCTACGGCGAGTTGTACCGCTACGAACCCACCCCGGTCGTCGAGTTGAACCGCGCGGTCGCGGTGGCCTTCGGGTTCGGGCTCGACGCCGGGTTGGCACTGGTCGACGCGCTCGTCGAGCGGGGTGAGTTGGCCGACTACCACCTGCTGCACGCAACCCGCGGCGACCTGTTGCACCGCCTCGGCCGAGGCATCGAGGCCTCCGAGGCCTTCCGTACGGCGATCGCCCTCACCGAGCTTCCGGTCGAGCTGGCGTACCTGCGCGGCCGGCTCAACGACACGACGGGCGTCGAGGCCGATCACGTAGAGTCCGAGTGACGTCGGATCCTACGCGGGAGTGGTGCAATGAGCGATCAGCCGCAGGGGCCTGACTGGTGGCAGGCGTCGGACTTCAAGTGGTACCCGCCCCAGCCGCCGACCGCACCGCCGACGTTCCAGACGCCGCCGTCCTACCAGGCACCGCCATCGTTCCAGGCGCCGTCCTACCAAGCTCCTCCCGCCTACCCGATCCCGCCGTACCCGTCGGCGCCGAAGAAGTCGAAGGCGGGCTGGATCATCGGCGGCATCCTCGTCGTTCTCCTCCTCGGGTTCGGTGGCTGCGCGGCACTCGTCTTCGCGGTGGGCGACACAGTCGAAGAGGCTCGCGCCAACCAGGCGACCGTGGTCGGATCGACCGTGCCGGGCGACCCGAGCGCGCCCGCCGCCACCGGCGGAGCCGGCAGCCGACAGTCACCGGTCGAACCGGGGGTCGCGATCGACCTCGGAAACGGATGGACCGTGAAGGTCGACTCCGCCGACGTCAGCCCCGGCGCGACCGCCGCCGTCACGGGCGCCAACCCGCTCAACGACCAACCTCCGGCGGGGTTCCGTTACATCACGGTCGCGATGACGGCGACGTTCGCAGGTCGGTCCGATGCCGAGACCGAGAGCCCAACCCTGGGGTTCTCGGCGTCGGTGTTCGGTTCGGCCGGGGTCGAGCGCAACTCTTACGACGCCTTCGTCGTGCCGCCCGACCCCCAGTTCGACGGGCTCGCCGAGTTGGCGGGCGGGGGCACGGCGTCGGGCAACCTCGCCTTCCAGGTGGGCGCCGACGAAACCGATCTCGTGCTGCGTGTCACCTCTGTGCTCACGTTCGACGACACGGAGACCTGGATCCGCCTCGGCTGAACGGCCACCACGGATCGGCCGGTTCGGGTCCTTCGACCATGTCGCAGCGCGCCGGCGACCCGTAGGTTGAGGACATGGACGAGATCGAGGTCTTCGCGGAGATCACCTGCCCCTTCACCCACGTCGGACTGCACCGCCTGATCGAGGAACGTGACCGGCGCGACCGGTCGACCCCGCACTTCCGGGTTCGGGCGTGGCCCCTCGAGTTGGTGAACGGTGAGCCGTTGGACGGCGCCGCCGTGGCCGAGAAGGCCGCAGCGTTGCGCGAACAGGTCGCACCCGACCTGTTCACCCACGTCGACCCGGCGAACTGGCCGACCACGAGCCGACCGGCGTTCGCGCTCGTCGAGAAGGCCTACCGCCACGGGCCGGCGGTCGGCGAGGCCGTCAGCGTGGCGGTGCGCGACGCCTTGTTCGAACGGGGTCAGGACATCAGCGATCCCGACGTTCTCGAGCACATCGCCGACTCGTACGGGCTCGGGCCGGTCATGCCGTCCGACGACGCGCAGGTCGACGCCGATTGGGAGGACGGCCGCCGCCGTGAGGTGGTCGGATCGCCGCACTTCTTCCTGGGCGACCACGGCGTCTTCTGCCCGACGCTCGACATCAGCAAGGTCGACGGCCGGCTGCACATCGCCATCGACCAACCGGCGTTCGACGCGTTCGTCGAGCAGGTCTTCACCTGAACCAGGGTCGGGACCTTCGCCCCTGTCGCGGCGTCGTTCCGCGGTCCGAAACTTGGACCATGCAGGGCAAGCACGACCACACCAGTTGGAGCAACGACGGGGTCGATCGGCCGAGGGTGCTCCTCGAGTGTCCGTCGGCCGCCTCGCCGTCGATCATTGCCGACCTCGTCGCCCGCAGCGGCTACGAAGTGCGCACGTGCATCGGGCCCGAGGGTCGGCACCGCTGTGATCTGGTCGACTCGGGGTCGTGCGAGTTGGTCTCGGGCGCCGACGTCGTCGTCAACATGCTCGACGTGCGCCGGGAGGGTGGCCGCTCGGTCGCCGAGGCCGTCCTCGCCGAGCGCCGTCCGCCGCAACTGATCGTCGAGGTCGCGCAGCCCGACCTCCCGCTCGACGGGCTGAATCTCACCGGTGCCGAAGTGATCGCGACGCCGGTGCACGCCGGCCGACTGCTCGGATCGATCCGCAAGATGCTCGCCGGACGTGCGCTGCCCGCCGACTGGTGGGGTGGCGGAGCGACCTGACCGTCGAGGTTGCCGGTCCTCAGGTCGCGACGAGGGCGGACGTGACCCGCGACAGCTCGGCGCGAACGGCATCGATGTCGGCACCCGCCCGTGCCTGCTCGGCCGCATTCCGCACAACCGATGCGATCAGCATCGTGACGATGTCGGTGTTCCTCTCCGGATCACCGTCGAAGGCCTCGTCGAGCACTCCGGCCAGCGACGCGTAGAGCTCCCGGTGCCCGGCGCCCAACTCGGCGCGGACGTCGTCGGGCAGGTTGGTCATCTCGTTGGACGCCATGAGCATCGCCGCGTGGTCGGGCGCGGTGAGATAGTCGAACTGGGCGTCGACCCAGCGGGCAATGCGGTCTGCTGGAGGTTCGTCGGCCTCGGCGATCACCGCGCACAGCTGGACGAGCGGGGCGATCGTGATGCGGAACCAGGCCGCCAGGATGTGGCCCTTGTCGGGGAAGTACCGATAGAGCGAGTTGCGGGCGAGGCCGACCTCCTTGGCGATGTCGCCGAGGTTGACGTTACGGACGCCACGTTCGTTGAACAGACGGATCGCCGCCTCGATGACCGCCGCCTCCTGACGCGCGACGTGCTCGTGCACGGAGTCGGCGGCGATCTTGGGCATCGGTCAGACGATAGCGGTGTGCTCGGCGTCGTCGACCCGGCCCGACCGCAGGTGGAGGTGGCGGGCCGCTCCGACGAGCTGGTCGGGAGCATGGGTGACGATGAGGGCAGCCATTCCCCGCTGTCGCGCTTCGTCGACAAGCAGTGCCATGACCTCGCGGCCACGGGCCTCGTCGAGCGACGCCGTCGGCTCGTCAGCGAGGAGGATCGCGGGGTCGTTCATGAGGGCCCGGGCGATGCCCACGCGCTGGCGTTCGCCACCCGACAGCTGGGACGGCAGGCGATCGGCTCGTGACGCGAGACCGACCGAGGCCAGCAGCTCGCGGGCGCGTCGGCGGGCCGGGCCGTTGAGCGTGCCTGCGATGTGGGCGACGAGCTCGACCTGTTCGACGGCGGTGAGGGACGGGAACAGGTTCGACGACTGGAACACCATGCCGAGCCGCTGGTTGCGGAGCTCGGCGAGCCGGCGGGCCGGCAGGTCGGCGGTGTCGGTGCCGTCGAGGATGACGCGGCCCGACGTGGGAGCCCGGAGCAGCGCGGCGACGGCCAGCAGGGTCGACTTCCCCGAGCCGGATGCGCCCGTCAGCTTCACGACCTCACCGGCCTCGACCCGCAGGTCGACACCGTCGAGGATCCTCAGCGTCTCGGTGCCGTCGGGAACGACGACGTCGACCCCCTGGAGCTCGAGTGCGGCGTTCTGGTTCATCAGGGGCCTCAGTTCTCGCTGCTCAGGGCAACGATCGGGTCGACGGACGTGATGCGGCGGACGGCGACGAGGCTGCCGGCCATGCCGAGGAGGACGAGGGCCAGTACCGACGTGACGATCGGTGTTGCCTCCAGGCTGAAGGGCACCTCCTCGGGCACGAGGGCGCCGACGCCCAGCGCGATCGCCGCGCCGACGAGGACAGCGCTGACCAACACGATGGCGAGTTGTCCGAGCGCGTCGCGGAGGACGTAGCCGTTGGACGCACCGAGGGCCTTGAGGAGACCGATCTGGCGGGTGCGCTGGATCGTCCAGACGGTGAAGAAGGCACCGACGATGAGCGCCGAGATGACGAGCAGGAACCCGCGGATGAGGGTCATCGTTGCGCTCTCGGCGGAGAAGCCGGGCGAGCCGGCGTAGGAGGCCTCCTTGGTCTCGACCTCGGTGGCGGCGGCCTTGTCGACCGCGGCGAACGACGCGTCGCCCTCGGTGCGCACGGCGATCGCGGAGAAGCGGCCCCGAGCGTTGTCGCCGTACACCAGCGACTGCCACGTCGCGAGCGACGAGAAGGCGATGTCGACGTGGCCGTAGGACCCGGCGTAGGTGAACCCGAGCACCGGGAGGGTGGTGTCGACGCCGACGATCGTGAGCTCGTCGCCGACCTTCACGCCCTCGGACTCGAACTCGTGGCTCAGGACCAGCCCGGGCGTGCCGTTGAGCGCGGCCTGGGCGTCGGAGCGAGGGGTGAGGAACGTGCCGGGTTCCACGCCGAAGAGGGCGATGTCGATGGTGTCACCGTTGGCGCGCTTCGCGTTGAAGAACGACACACCGAGGGGTGAGACCTCGACGTCGCCGCCTGACTTCGCGGCGAGTTCCTTCCACGGATCGAGGTTCTTGTCGGTGAGGGTGGAGCGACTGAAGCTGCTCTCGGCGCCATCCTGCAGGGCGAGGTGGGTGAGGGGCAGCGCCCGGAGCCCCGAGATGCCGTCGTCGACGAGCCCGTTGGCCAGCCCGGACAGGACGGTCGTGAGGAGGGCGACCAGCCCGATGACCACGCCGACGAGGACGAACCGACCTCGGGCGACGCGGAGATCTCTCAACGCAAGGAACATGATCCACCTCGTTCGAATCTTGGCGACAACATGTCGACATCATATCGACGCAGTGTCGGCATGGCGACCGCGGCCCGAGCAACGGCGCCGCTCGGCCATGTGTGCTCATTGCTCGCTAGTGTGGACACATGGACGTCGGCATTCGAGAGCTCAAACAACACCTCTCCGACTACCTGGACCGCGCCCAGCGCGGCGAGGTCATCCGGGTCACCGACCGCGGGGTCCCCAAGGTGGTCATCTCCCCCCTCCCGGGCATCTCCGGACTCGACGCCGGAATCGCCGACGGGTGGATCCGACCGGCAGAGCGGGTTGGCCTGGGTCCGGTGCGACGGGCGAAGGGTTCGGCGCTCGTACGCGACGTGCTCGCCGACGATCGCGAATGACCACCTACGTCGACTCCAGTGCGCTCCTCAAGCGCTATGTGGACGAAGCGGATTCCGATGTGGCCGACCGGCTCATCGGCAGCGACCTGGTGCTCGTCACGAGCTGGGTCACCGCGGTCGAGGTGCGGCGCAACCTGGCGAGGCTGCTCACGGGCACCGATCTCGTGGCAGCCCAGTCCCAGTTCTCCGCCGACCTCGGCGCCATAGCGATGATCACGTGCGACGAGCTGGTCGCCACCGCTGCTGCCGCCATCGGCGAGACCCTGGGAGTGCGGTCGCTCGACGCCATCCACCTCGCCTCGGCGCAGCGGCTCCAGATCGACGCGATCACCTTCGTCACGTTCGACCTCCGCCAGGCGCAGGCGGCCCGGTCGCTCGGGTTCACCGTGCGGGGAGCCTGACCGCGTCGGCTGATCAGCTCACCCGGCGCCCGCCGGTCTCGACGTTCAGCTCGAGGCGCGATCCCCCGGCGCTGATGTCCATCCCCTTGCCCAGGGCGCACTGCTCGGCCCACGGGCTCGAATGGCGGGGGTGATCGCGGAGCGGCCGGGCCGTTCCGTCGAGCGAGAAGCCGCCCTGTGTTCCGAGGCGGAGCGTGCCCTCGATCGGCGACGTGTAGGTCACGTCGATCTCGGGCCCGGTGCGGACAACGACCGGTGCGGACGCGGTCACGGCGGCGACGAACGCACCGAACGCGGCGCTGCCGGACAGCGCCGGGTGGTCCGCGGCGCGGCCGACCTCACAGATCCACACGTTGTCGGCGCCGCCGGGAGCGACCAGGTCGAACGGCAGGCTGTGACCGCCGGTCGACTCGCCCGGCGCGTACTCCCGCCAGTGCGCCGGCCGCTCGGACCACAGCGCGACGTACCCCTCACCCTTGCGGCCGATGACCCATCCGTCCTGCTCGACGATCTCGTCGAAGCGGTCCTGCGGGAAGAACGCATGGGTGAAGTGCTCGTAGCCGAACAACGGCCCGAGGAGGTCGTCGGTGGGCGACGCGTACCGCGGGCGGTAGATGTGCACGGCAGCCCGCCCGACCTGGGCCGTGCGCGGCATCGACGCCGTGCCGGTCCAGTAGCCGTTGTCGTTACCCCAGTCCGCCGACGGACGGAGGTCGTTGGACGGGTGCGTCGTGAACACGAGCGCCTCGGGATCGAGCGTCGCCTGCCACGCGTGCACCTGCTCCATCGCGTCGCCGAAACGGTGGTCGACGACCGACGAGAGCATGACGTCGGGGCTCCGCCACGTGTAGGTGTGCGCCTCGCCGAGGACGCCCGCGGCAGCGAACGGCGCGAGTTCGCGGATGACCACCTGGAGGATGCCGGCGTTCACGTCGGCGAACTGCTTCACCGCGCTGAACTTCTGGAACAGCTCCGAGTCGAACAGCTGCCAGCGCTTCGCGGCATCGAGCGTCGCCGGCAGCATCTGCCAGGCGGTGAGCGCTCCTTGTGACCACCAGAACGGGAGGTTCGCGGCGTTGTACTCGTAGCCGTACGCGCCCTGGGGGTCGAGCGAGAACTCCTCGTGGGGGTCGAGCACCACGCCGTGCCGCTCACGGATCGTCGCGGCCTCGTCGCTCCGGGCCGCCTCTTGGATCGCGGCGGGCAGGCGGTACTTCGTGGAACCGATGAGGAAGGCCGGGCCGATGTCGGGCCCGTTGAACGGCTGATCGGTCGTGTCGAACAGCAGCTTGGCCGTCTGGAACGACGACTCGACGAGCGAGTTGGTCTTCGAGACCTTGTAGGCGCGGCCGTGGGTCACGCCGTAGGCGCCACGGATCGTGTGCGTGGCCACGTCGTAGAAGCACAGGTCGATCACGGCGGCGGCCCGGCTGACGATCTCGGGATCGTCGGCGAACTCGACGAGGGTCAAGAGCGGCGCGTAGTCGTATTTCATGTAGGTGTTCGAGTGCCACTCGAAGAACCCGAAGCGGGCGCGTTCGTCGAGCCAGTCGAGCAGCGCTTGGCGCGTCCGAGCAGCGTGCTGCGCGCCCGTGAGCCCGGTGTAGGTGAACACCCGATCGGGCAGAGCGAGGCCACCGAGGTACTCGTCGACCGCGAAGATCATGCGGTGGTTCTCCGACCAGAACCACTTGTTGTCGACGTCGCCCGCGGGGAGCGGGTCGTCGTAGCGATACCGGAACCCGGCGATGGCGTCCTCGATCGCGGTGATCGTCGCCGCCGGGAGCGTCCCCGCTCCGAGGCGCAGGATCCACTGGTAGTTCATGAGATCGAAGTCGGCGGTGTCGTAGTACGGATCGGGGTTGACGAGCGCCGCGGTCACGGCGCTCGGGTCCCAGACGAAACCGGGTTCACGCTGAGCTCGCACGAGATGGGTGGCGACGCTCGCACCGCTCGTCGGTTGCAGCGACTGGGTCGCCACGGTCAGGTAGGCGTCGGCTCGCTGCTGGAACGCCAGCTCGTCGATGAGGCCGACGCTGCCGGGGGCCGGCAACGGGGCGGGCCCGCCGATGGTCGGCGCCGCGCACGTCGGCGACGGCACGGGCGGCACCTCGCCGGGCGCGCACCCCGGCAACCACACGGCGCCCGCGCCGGCAGCGCTCGCGAACAGGAACTGACGGCGTGTCGCCCGCATTGCTTCTCCCCCCACGTGCCACATGCCATGTAGCTCGTGTCAGCTTGCCCCATCGTGGGTCGGGCGGCCACCCCGAACTCGGCCATGATGTCGGCGTGGCGACGACGGGTGTAGTGGTGGGTGCGGGCGACCGCGGGTTCGACGCGTACGCGACACTCCTGCTCGACGAACCCGAGCTGGGCCGCATCGTCGCGGTCGCCGACCCCGATGCCGGTCGACGCGCACGGTTCGCCGAGCGCTACTCCCTGGGGACGGCCGACTGCTTCGACGGCTGGGAGTCGTTGTTCGCAGGGCCGCGGCGCGCCGATTACGCGATCATCGCCACCGGCGACACTCACCATGTGACGCCGACGCTCTTGGCGCTCGAAGCTGGCTACCACGTGCTGTTGGAGAAGCCGATGGCGTTGGACGAGGTCGACTGCCGCCGCATCGTCGAGGCCGCTGCGGCCGCCGGTCGATCGGTCGCGGTGTGCCACGTGTACCGGCACTCACACCTCTTCCATCGTTTGCACGAGGTGATCGAGTCGGGCGCACTCGGCGACGTTCTGACGATCCAGTTGTCGGAGAACGTCGCCTATTGGCACTACGCGCACTCCTACGTCCGCGGGCACACCCGGCGCAGCGAGGTGCCGTGGTTGTTGCAGAAGTCGTGCCACGACCTCGACCTGCTGTCCTGGATCGCGGGTGCCCCCGCGGCTCAGGTGTCGTCGTTCCTGCGGCCGACCGAGTTGACGCTGCGCAACGTTCCCGACGGCGCGCCCGAGTACTGCATCGAGGGGTGTCCGCACTCCTCGACCTGCCCCTACGACGCGGTGGCCACCTACCGGGATCTGGGTCCGGCGCTCACCGACCTGTCCATGGCCGAGCGGCCCGTCGGGTTGGGCGTCGGAGCGTCGGTCCTGAAGAAGGTGCGGCCGGCGCTCGTCGCCTCGCCGATCCCGGCCGTGGCGAAGCGCGCCGAGTGGTGGCGCTGGCCCGTCGCCGCGGTCACCGACGACCACACGCCCGAGGGGCTCGATCACGCGCTGCGCACCACCCGCTGGGGACGGTGCGCGTACCGCGTCGAGGACAACGACCAGCCGTCGGGCCAGACGGTGTCGATCCGGTTCGCGAACGACGTCCTCGCCAACTTCACGTTGCAGTCGACGTCGCACCGGGCGATGCGGTCGGTGCGGGTCAACGGCACAGCCGGGTCGGCGTGGGGTGAGCTGCACGCGCTCGACGGTTGGTTGCACGTCGCCGACCACAAGAGCGGAAAGATCCGCAAGCAGCGCATCCCGACGGCGTACGACGGCCACGGCGGCGGCGAGCGCCCGCTGTTCCGCGACTTCCTCGCCGCCATCGAAGCCGGGCGGGAACCGTCGCCGTCAGCGACCGAGAGCCTCGAGAGCCACCGGATCGCGTTCGCCGCGATGGAATCGGCGCAGACCGGCCAGATCGTCGACCTGGCCTGAACCGCAATATCCGACGCCGAGCTGACCGGCGGCACGCCGGCGATCACGTGTCAGTCGGTCGCCGCGTCGGGTTGGGGGCGACGCAGGTCGACGACGCAGTTGGTCCCGCCGTCCGCGTTTGGCGAGATCGCGTCGGCCGCGGGATCGTCGTGCCAACGACCGTCACTGTCGAGGTAGCGGAACGCGTACTGGCCACCCTCGTCGAGGACGACCGTGGCGCTGCGCAGGGACCCCTTCTTGCGAAGCGGGGTCGCCGTTGGATCCCAGTCGTTGAAGTCGCCCACCACCGACGTCGGCCGATCCAGCCATTCGGTCGGAATGGAGAACGTGACCTTCACGCGACCACCGCGCCGCTGGAACTTCTTGTCGATCACGATGCTCTCCTGTCACTCCGGGTCGATGCCCGTCCGTAGATTGATCGTGCAACCGGATCCTCCGACCGACCAGGGACCAAGGGCCCGACCGGCGTACGGGGTGGCCCGCTCAGGCCTCCGGTTCGATCGACTGCAGCTCGAACTCGGCGTCCTCGGTGTAGGTGGTCTCGCCGATGATCGTGTCGGTGCGCACCTCGATGTGCCGTTCGTTTCGCAGCGGCAGTCCGTCCGCAGCGGCGAACCACACGTCGGCCTGCTCGGTGCCGTCCTGCCCACCCGACATGGTGCGCTCACGGTGGTAGTGGAGCGCTTCGACCGGCTCGCCTCCGATCGTCAGCGTCTCGGCACCGACGAATCGGTAGGGCCCGGCGCTCCGTGACGCGGCCGGATCGTCGGTCGGTTCGCTGTGACAGGTCTGCGTCCACTCGTCGCCGGGTTCGGCGTCGAGGCGGATCGTCACCGACGAGTCGCAGGCGAACGTCGACGTGGTCTCGTTGGCGAAGACGCCGAAGTCCCACCGTTGAAAGGTCGAGCCGCCCCGCTCGTCGAGGATGCCGTCGGTGGCGCAGTACTCCCACGACTGCCAGTGATTCGAGTGGAAGTCGATCCGGAACGTCCAGCACCCGTCAGGCCGATGTGTGACGGTCGCCGGCATGTCGGGGCCCTCGAGCTGCTCCTTGGGCGGGGTACTCAGCGCGTCGGTGCCACTCCCCCGGTAGTTGTAGACGCCCTGCTCCGGCCGGAGCACACCTTGCACCGGGGCGATCGACGTGGCCGTGCCGATACGCCGGCCGGCCTCGTCGGAACTCACCTCGTGTCCGGACGATCCACCCCAGACCACGATGCCGACAACCACGGCGATCGCCACGGCCAACGCGGCGACGACGCCGAGCACGACCCGGCGGCGGGTGGTGCCCACGTCGGTCGACGGCGACTCGGTCACGGCCGGATACCGGCGAGCCGCGGTGCGTGCGCGGCCTCGACGAGGTCGGCGACATCGGCGCCGCTCAGGGTCTCGCGTTCGACGAGCGCGGCGGCGATGGCGTCGAGCGCAGCGCGGTACCGCTCCAGGCAGTCGCGGGCACGAGCCGCCTGGGCCTCGAGGATCTTCTCGGTCTCGGAGTCGATGAGCCGCGCCGTCTCGTCGGAGTAGTCGCGGGTCTGCACGAGGTCCTCCCCCAGGAAGACCGCAGAGTTCGATCCCCAGGCGAGGTGGCCGAGTTTGGGTGACATGCCCCACTCGCGGACCATTCGACGGGCGAGCTCGGTGGCCTGAACGAGGTCGTCGTGGGCCCCGGTCGACGCGACGCCGAAGACGATCTCCTCGGCGGTGCGACCGGCGAGCCGTACAGCGAGGGCGTCGTCGAGGGCCGGGCGTTGTTCGATGACCCGCTCACGCTCGGGCAGCTGCTGGGTGGAACCGAGCGACAGGCCGGCAGGCAGGATCGTCACCTTGTGCACCGGGTCGGCGTGCTCGAGGAGGTGGGCGACGAGCGCGTGTCCGGCCTCGTGCGCGGCGAGCACCCGCTGCTCTTCGGGCCCGACGACGAGCGCCGACCGTTCGAGGCCGAGAAGGAGCCGATCGCGGGCCGTCTCGAAGTCCGCGGCCGAGATGATCGCCGCGCCGCGGCGCACGGTGGCGAGCGCGGCCTCGTTGACCAGGTTGGCGAGGTCGGCGCCGCTCATGCCCGGGGTGCCACGGGCAACGAGATCGAGGTCGACGTCGGGGGCGAGGTGCTTGCCCTTCGCGTGCACGGCGAGGATCTCGGTGCGCTCCTGTTGGCTCGGGAGCGGGATGACGACCTGGCGATCGAAGCGGCCGGCGCGCAGGAGCGCCGGGTCCAAGATGTCGGGACGGTTGGTCGCGGCGAGCACCACGATGCCCTCGGTCACCTCGAAGCCGTCCATCTCCGAGAGGATCTGGTTGAGGGTCTGCTCCCGTTCGTCCTGGCCACCGCCGAGCCCGGCGCCGCGCTTGCGGCCGATGGCATCGATCTCGTCGATGAACACGATGCACGGGTGCTGCTTGCGGGCCGTATCGAAGAGGTCGCGGACACGGGCCGCACCCACGCCGACGAACATCTCGAGGAACTCCGACGCGGTGATCGACAGGAACGGCACCCCCGCCTCGCCGGCGATGGCGCGGGCGAACAGGGTCTTGCCGGTGCCGGGCGGGCCGACGAGCAGCAGCCCCTTCGGGATGTGGGCACCGACGGCGGCGAACTTGTCGGGGTGGCCGAGGAAGTCGACGACCTCGCGGATCTCGTGCTTCACCGCGTCGTAGCCGGCGACGTCGTCGAACGTCGTCGTCGGCCGGGTGGTGTCGTGCACGCGGACCCGGCTCCGCCCGAAGGCGGCGAACCCACCGGCTTGCCGTTGGGCTCGGCGCGACATCCAGACGATGGCGCCGACGATCAGCACCATCGGGAGCAGCAGGGTCAGCAGCGACCCCAACCATGTCGACGGCTCCGCCACGTAGTTGCGGGCGACGTCGTTGCGGGCGAGCCGGGCGATGTCGGCGTCGGGCAGGCCGCCGGCCGGGCCCTGGGTCGTGAACCGGTCGCCCGTCGTCGTCGTGCCGTCGATCGAGCCCGAACCGGTCTGGAACGTGACCTCCTTGACCTTGCCGGCGTCGACGCGGGCGAGGAAGGTCGAGTACTCGATCGTGCTCGTCGCGGCGGTGGTCCCCTGCCGGGCCAGCAACGCGCCGAGCCCGACGAGCAGCGCGACGCCGGCGGGGAGCCACCACCAACGCTGAGCGCGTGACGCTCCTCGGACCGTCGAAGCGGTGTGGCGGAACGGATGGTCGGGCGGTTGGACCTGCATCGACCGGTCAGCCCAGGAAGTACGTCAGCAGGGCCAGGACCATGATGATCACGACGACGCCGACCACCCACGCCACATCGAACTCGAGGTCGCCCAGCCGCGTTCGACGATCCCACTTCACCTGCGCCTTGGACCCGACCTTGGGGAGGTGACTGGGGTGAGGGTGGGGCTTTTGGGACGTGCTCTTCTTGCGACCGTTGGTCATGGTCCCACCCAATCAGTTCGGGCGGGCGGGCACCCGGGTCCTTGGTCACCTTCTGGGGGACGTCTATCGTTCCGGGCCTCGGAACGGGGCAGGACGGGATGAGCGACACGCCAATCGATGTGAGCTGGTGGCTCGCCTCCGATGGGAAGTGGTACCCGCCGTCGTTCCGACCCGATTCGACATCGGCCGATTCCGACGGCGGCCTGCCACCGGCTCGACCGGAGCCCCCGACGTTGCCGCCGTCGGCCCGCGCCACGGCCGACGCGTTGGCCGGCCTCCCCGCCGACTTCCACATCGTGCACGGCTTCGGGCCGGGCTCGCGGCGCCACGTCGTCAACCACCTCGTCATCGGGCCGACCGGGGTGTGGGTCGTCATCGCGGCGCACGAGCCGGGGGTCCTGGTCAAGCAGGCGGGCACGTTGTGGAACGGCGATACCTCCATCTCGACCAAGGTCGAGCAGGTCGAGACGCTTGCCCGGTTCGCGCGGCACCTGCTCGGTTGCGAGACCAACTCGGTCCTCTGCTTCACGACCGCAACGCTGCCGCGCCGGGCGCAGATGGTCGGCCGGGTGCGGGTCCTCGAGCTCGGTGTCCTGACCGATCACCTCGCGGGTGGCCACCCGACGCTCGGGCCGGACCGGGTCGCGGCGGTGCTCGCTCGGGTCGACGAGTGGCTCCGGCAGGCGCCGGCCCTGTCGACCACGCCCCCGCCGCCGCCTCGGGGAGCGTCGCTCCGACGACGGATCGGGATCGGCGCCGGCATCGCCGCCGCCATCGTCACCGGGGCAACGTTGAGTGCGTCGTTCCTCACCGACGTGTCCGTGGCGCGGACCGAGTCGGTGCGTCCCACCAGTACCACCGCTCCTCCGACGACGGTCGGGGTGCCGGAGGAGCTGTTGGAGGTCGACATCAGCTGTCCCCGGCTCGGTCTCGGCTACCAGCTCATCCCGCGGACCGTGTCGACGGGCCTCGACCTGTTGCAGGTCGCGGCGACCGTCGACGGACAGCCGCAGTTCATCGGGTCGCTCGCCGCCGGCCTCCCCGGACCACCGATCATCGGAGTCCCACCGTCGACCACGGTCGGATTCGACTACGTCGTCGTCGGCACCGACGAATCAACCGGCCCGCCGAACCACGTCGACATCTCCACGCCGCCCTGGCCCTGCTGAACGAGGGCCCTGCTGAACGAGCCGACCTCACTGTCAGGCGTCGATGAGATGCTCGCCGACATGCTCAACGTGCTTGTCTCCACTCTCGAAACACAGGGCTCGGTTCCGGGCGACTTCTCCTACGTACCCGCCGGCGAACTCGTCGGTCGGTACAGCCTGGTGTGCGACAGCGAACGCCCGGACGGAACGGGCTGCGGTTGTGGTCGCGCCTTCGGTGGGTTCACGACCCATCGCAGCACCACCACGGCCATCGTCGTCGAACGCGACATGACCGAGGCCGACTGGCGGAAGGCGCTGTACGACACCTTGGTCGCCACCGGCTGGGCGGGGCTGATGCGCGACGACGCCCTCGCGGGCCTCGTCGACGATCTCGTCGAACACGACCTGCACCACATCGCCGACATCCCCGTCGGCACCGTGCTCGGGCGCCGGGCGTACAACGAGGGGCGCGGCGACGACGCCAACACCGTCGACACGCTGCTCGAGCGGACCCGGCTGCCGCGGCTTGGCTGACGGGCGTCTGGGCGCCCCGACTCCACCTTGCCGCTCGCTCTCTGCCGGATATTGTTCTTCCCCATCACGATGGGGGCGGGGCGATGAGCGACACACCGATGGACGACTCGTGGTGGCTTGCGTCGGACGGCAAGTGGTACCCCGCCACGTCCCATCCGAACTACCAGCCGCCACCTCGCCCCGATCCCCCCTCCCCACCAGAGCCCGACGGGCCATCCGGACCGACGGTCATCGGAACTCCGGGATCGGGCCCTGCGGAGGTTGCCAACCGATGGCAGCAAGGCGCCGACGGCGAGCGGGCAACGGCCGACGCCCTGATGAAGCTTCCGTCGACCTATCGCATCATCCACGGGCTCAAGGTGGGAGCCGGCAAGGGCGACATCGACCACCTCGTCGTCGGACCGACCGGGGTCTGGGTGATCGACTCCAAGAACGACGCCGGGGAGTTCACCGCCGGCAACGGCACGCTCTGGAAGGGTAAGTACCCGATCTCCCAGAAGGTCGAGTCCGTCGAGGCGCAGGCACGCTATGCCCGCTTCGCTCTCGGCGTCGACGCCAACCCGGTGTTGTGCTTCGTGCAGGCGAAGCTGCCGCGACCGGCTCAGATGGTGGGACGGGTGCGGGTCGTCGAGCTCGACGCCCTCGCGCAGCACATCATGGCGGGCCAGACCTTGATGTTGCCCCAACACATCGAGGGAACGGTCGGGCGGGTCGGCGCGTGGATCAGTCGCCCGCCGATCATGCCGACCTCGGTGCCGCCGGTGCGTCCTGAACCCGCCCCGCGGTCACGTAGCCGCAGGAGCGGGCCGCCACAGTCGGTTCCACCTGCGTCCGAACGCGGAGGCTCGGGGAATCGCCGTCGACGATCACCGTTGACGGCACTCGTGAGTGGGCTGATCGCCATCGTCCTCGTGGTCGGCGCGTGCAGTGTCGCGCTGGTGATGGCCGGCAAGGCCGCCGAGAACCTGACCGAGCGGACCCGCGCCACGACGACCACGCTCGTTGGCGCCGGGTACCTGAAGGTCGACATCGACTGTCCCGCGCCGAACGGCGGCCATCGCATGAAGCCACGGTCGATCGCCGAGCTCGGCGATGAGATCCGAGTCTCCGCCACCATCAACGGGGCGGCGCAGTACCTCGGCCAATTCCGTTCGTATCAACCGATCGAACCGATCCGCGGTCTCGCTCCGAACACAACAGTCGGGTTCGACATTCAACTCGTCGACGATGTCGGGCAGGGTGGACCGAGCTACCACCTCGACATCACGGCGCCGGCGACACCGTGCTGAGGCGACGGACGTGACCACCGTCGAGATCGACGGTTCGCTCGACGGCCCACTCGACGGCGGCCGCTCGGCCGGCCCGCCAGAGCCTCACGTGCCACCGCGCCTGCATCACTGGCGACAACGGACCTCGACACCGCTGTTGGTTATCGGGATCGGCACGCTTCCGCTGCTGCTCTTGGAGCTGGTCCGAGACGATCTCGGCTATCGCGACCGGGTGTTCCTCGATGTCGTCAACGTCGGGGTGCTCGCGCTGTTTCTCCTCGACTACCTGATCGAGCTCTCACTCGCCCGGGGTCATCGACGCGAGTTCGTTCGCGCGGAGTGGGCGCAAGCATTGATCGTCCTCGCCCAGATCGCGGCCTTGGCACCGATGCTCGCCGGGGCCGGTGCGGTACGCGCCGTTCGCGGGGCGCGGGCGCTCCGCGGGGTCGCCGCGATTCTCCGCGCGCTTGCTCTCGGCGGGGCGGTAGCTGCCGACGGACGACGAGCACTCCGCCGCCACGCCGCAGGCTTCGCCATGGCGGTCGCCGGCCTCACGTGGATCAGCTCGGCGGTGGGCTTCACGTTGGTGGAGGACGTCGGGGCGAAGGGCGAGTGGACCTCGTTCTTCGATGCGGTGTGGTGGTCGACGTGCACCATCACCACGGTGGGGTACGGCGACGTCTATCCGGTGACCACCACCGGGCGGCTGATCGGGATGTTCACGATGGTGGTCGGCGTCACCACCTTCGCCGTCGTCACCGCGAAGGTGGCGGAGTTCCTCGTCCGCGCAACGCCGCACGATCCCCCAACGCCGTGACCGTCATCTGGTTCTCGCGACCGGCTTCTCAGTCCTCGCAACCCACTCCGTCGCCGTCACGGTCGAGGTCGTAGGGGTCGCCACCGACGACGGTGATCGGCCCGGTCACGTAGGCGGGTCCGTTGCCGCTTCCACCGGCGCAGTCGACATCGGAGGCGATCGGCACGCACGGGGTGTAGTTCGGGTCGCAGTCACCTCCGCCGGCAACCAACGGGACGGGAGCGAAGGTCGCCGGTGGCGCCGTGGGAGGCGGCGCGGTGGGAGGCGGCGTGGTGGGACGGGGGGCGGTCGGTGGCGACGTCGTCGGTGGCGAGGTGGTCGGTGGCAGCGTTGGAGCGGCAGTGGTGGGCGGGGGCGGTGAGGTGGAGGGCGCGTCGGTCGGAGGTGGTGCCGTCGTCTCGGGGATCGATGCGGGTGCGACCGTCGTCTCCGGCACG
>CALMLJ010000432.1 GCA_937868025.1 uncultured Acidimicrobiaceae bacterium | reverse complement strand
GGCACACGATGATGTGGGGCTGGATACCGCGGCTGCGCAGCTCGGTCACCGAGTGTTGCGTCGGCTTGGTCTTCTGCTCGTGGGCCGGGCCGATGAACGGCACGAGCGTGAGGTGGATGTAGCAGACGTTCTCGCGGCCGACGTCGAGACGGAACTGTCGGATCGCCTCGAGGAACGGGAGGATCTCGATGTCGCCCACGGTGCCACCGACCTCGGTGATCACGACATCGACGTCGTCGTGGGCGAGCGCGGACACCCGACGCTTGATCTCGTCGGTCACGTGGGGGATGACCTGGACGGTCTTGCCGAGATAGTCCCCGCGGCGCTCAGCCGCGAGCACCGCCGTGTAGATCGAGCCGGTCGTGGCGTTCGACCCCTTGGTGAGGTTCTCGTCGATGAAGCGCTCGTAGTGGCCGAGGTCGAGGTCGGTCTCGCCGCCGTCCTCGGTCACGTAGACCTCGCCGTGCTCGAAGGGATTCATCGTCCCCGGGTCGACGTTGATGTACGGGTCGAGCTTCTGCATCGTCACCCGGAGACCCCGGGCCTTCAACAGTCGCCCGAGCGACGAGGCCGTCAACCCCTTGCCGAGGGAACTCGCAACGCCTCCGGTCACGAAGATGTGCTTGGTCACCGGTATCTCCTTGAGGACACTCGCGGACTCCGAACGCTCCGCTTGCCGAGGGTTGTCGGCTGCGCCGACGGAACGACCGTCCTGATGAGCGAGACGCCTTCGGCGCTCGCTCCCGGTCCCAATCACCCTAACGCGACGCGCGGGGTGCCCCGGGACCCCCGCGGTGGGGCGACCCGAGGCGGTCGAGCGCGCGCAACGGGCCGACGGCATCGATGATCCGGCTGAAGGACACGAACTCCGAGCTCACGTTGAGGGCCAACAGGACCACGAGCACGATCCACCGCTGGGTCGGCGTCGTGGCGACCACGGCGCCGAAGCCGAGCACCGCACCGATCACGTTGGAGCCGGCATCGCCCAGCATGAACACCTCCCGCAGGTCGGGCCCGAGGAGCGCGCCGGCAGCACCGATCACCAGCGCGACCGGGACGAGGCGGTGGTCGAGCGTCGAGAGGGCGAGCACGACCAGCGCCAGCTGGCCGACCTTGTTGACCCGGCCGGGCGCCCGGTCGAACAGGTTCGCGAGGTTTGCCGCCAGGCAGACGAGGGCGGCGTCGCGGAGGTAGCCCACCCGGCCGTCCTGCGGGCCGCCCGACAGGATGGCGAGGGCCAGGAACGGACCACCGACCATCTTGATGAACCCGGTGGTGACACGGCCCTCGATGAGCGCCTTGAGGTGACCGCTGAATCCCCCGCTCTCGCCGAGGCCGCCGATGTCGTCCAACATGCCGAGGAACGCGAACGCGACGGCGAGTTCGACGGTGGTGGGGCCGACGTCGCCGAGGACCGCCCACCCGGTCGCACCCGGCCCGATGATCGACCGGCCCACATCGAAGATCACCGCGTGCGCACCGACGACGAGGGCGGCGGCAAGTGGCAACAGGATGCCCACGGCCGTCGGCAGCGAGTGGTCGCGGTAGTTGTGCCGCTGGAACACGTATCCCTCGAAGATGCGGCGGCTCCGTGACCACAACACGGCCGTGACGACGAATCCGAGCAGGTACGCGCCGACGATCTCGATCAGGTCCGTCATGACGCGCGCTCCGTGCCCTCGATGTCGATCACGAGATAGCTGACGTAGGCGGCGACGAGTGCGAGCATCATCGCCGGCAGCGACACGCCGGAGTCGTTGAGAGCCATCGCCAGCACCCCGAGCGTGAGCGCTCCGACGCCGAACGCCCGGAACTGGCTGTGGTGGCGGTTGAGTCGCTCGAGGGTGTGGTTGGGGCGCCAGGTCAGGTACATGAAGTACACCAGCGCGACGGGGATCACCCACGCCCACACGCTCGTCAGCACCCGGAGGTTGGCAGCGATCTTGCGCTCGATGATCTCCCCGGCGTCACCGTCGAACAGCTTGGCGACGAAGCGGCCGAGGTGGGTCCGGTCGGCGGCGGGACGGCTGAGATCGAGGGCGGCGAACGCCGCCAGGATCGCGACCGTGCCGCCGGCGATCAGCGCCATCAACCGCACTCGCACCTTCGTGCCGCGGAACATCAGGAGCGACACCGTCGCGGCCGGGACGAACGCCAGGACCCCGCCGACGTCGGACCCCATCGCGGGGTGACCGTCGAGCACGACCGTGACGAGGAACCAGGCAACGACCCCGATCGTGGTCGCCGTTCCCAGGGTCGTGCGGCCCGACGTCCGCCGCTCGACCACCACCGCCGCCAACAGGAGCGACGAGAGGGCGATCATCGAGAAGGCCTGATTGCCGAATCCGGCGAAACGTCCGGCGACGATCGGCGAGTAGCCGAAGATCGTGTTGATCTGCAGCTGTCCACCGGTCGCGATGTCGACGGCCAGGACGAGCCACAAGAGGCCGAACAGCAGGACCGGGGGGAGTCCGCGATCGATCCGGCGGGTGAGGGACGCGAGGCCGGCGCAGAGGATCGCTCCGAGGGCGACGGCCGCGCCGAGCACCGCCGGTGAAGCGATCGACACGAGGCCGAGCAGGAACGTCACGGGCGGCGCCGCCAGCACCACGAGGGCGAGACCCCGCACCAGTCCCGACAGTCGCGGCAGACGCGCCAGGCAGAGCACGGCGAGCACGAGGTCGATGACGAGCACGATGATGAACACCACGGTGGTGGGCCCGAACGCCTGGTCGCGCACGACGGCCCGGTCGGCGCGGTCGATCATCGTGGCGGTGCGCTCCGCGAACGACGCGCTGTCGGCGTCCGACGACATGGGCGTGTCGTTCATCGACGACGGCACGGCGATGTCGTACCGGTCGAGGACGGACGGAGCGATGTCGGTGAGGGTGACGAACCCGTCGCGACGGGTCGAGCCCGATGTGGCCCAGCCGGTGGCGATGCCGGGACCTGCCATGGCGAACACCGTGAGCTGATTCTCGGCTGCGGGCGGGGTCGGCCCGACCACGATCACGGTGTCGCGTTCGAGGTCGACGCGCTCGAGCATCTGGCCGACGAGGTCGTCGCCCGCCCGGAGCGCCCGCGCGTACTGCCGGTCGCCCTGGTCCGGCGTCGCCATCTCCCGGGCGGCCTCGGCCCGCTCGAGGTCGCTCAGCTCGGCGAACACGACGTCGTCGTTCGCCCACGCATTGTCGAACACCGACATGAAGACCTCGGGATCGACCGCGAGCCCGTAGGCGGCCCGGTCGTCGACGCGCAGGAGTTCGGCCGAAACCATGCCACCGTCGATCTGACCGGTGGTGTCCATGGCGGCGAGGCCGGCCTGACGGAACCGCGGCACGCCGAACTGCCGGTCGGCGTTGGCGATCACCGCCATCGACCGGCCCTTCCCACCCAGCGCGCCGGCGAGCGCGCCCGCCGCCGCCCCGAAGTACTGCTCGTCCTCGTTGTAGTGGTCGATGGCCGGCTTGCCCATCGCCAGGATCGGCCGGGTGGGGGTCTTGCCGGTCGTGCGCTGGTAGACCGCGGTCGGGTCGCCCTCCAGGATCGGCTCGGTGCGGTCGACGACACTGCCGTCCACGTCGATGACGGTGCCCATCCGGTTGCCGGCGCCGATCGTGAGGTACGCATCGCCGGGTCGGGTGAGGCTCCCTGCCGTCCGCGTGCTGCACAACGCCACGGCCGACCGCTCGAACAGCTGTGTCAGGTAGTGCGGTCGGATCTCGTCGACCTGCGCCCAGGTCAGGCGGGGCGCGGCGATGATGAGCACGCGGCCGGTGGACGAGTCGGCGCGCTGCCCGGAGTCGTCCTGGCGAGGCGACGCCGACGCCGACGGGGTGAGGGACACCACCGCCCAGAGGACCAGCAGTCCGCCCGCCAGCGCCTGTCGGGTCGCGCGTCTCATCGGCCGAGCACCTCCTCGTAGATCCTGGCGACCTGACGCACCAGTGCATCTGCACCGTAGATGACGGTCCCCCGCTCCCGGCTGACCGCTCCCGCGGTCTGCCTCAGGTCGGGCGAGCCCACGTAGCGGGAGAGGGCGGCGGCGAAGGCGTCGACGTCGCCCACGTCGACGACGGTCCCGCCGTCACCGAGGAGCTCCTCGGCAACGCCGACCCGGGTCGAGACCACCGGTCGGCCGAGCTGCACCGCTTCGACGACGACCAGCGGCACCGCCTCCCAGCGCGACGTGAGGGCGACGACGTCGGCGGCCGCCAGTTGCTCGATCGCGTCCGGCGACGCTCCCGCGAGACGCAACGACGCCGCGACGCCGGCCTCGTCGATCGACGCCTGGAGGTCGGAGCGCGACGGCCCCTCGCCCACGATCGCCGCCCGAGCCGTGGGATGCTCCGAAACGACGGTGCGCCACGCCCGCACGAACAGGTCGAGGTCCTTCTGGGGGTGCAGGCGGGCCACGACGACGACGAGCACGTTGTCGTCGGATGCCCCGAGCTCTCGCCGCACCTCGCTCCGGTCGCGTCGAGGGTGCGGGACGGGCGAGACCGGCAGGATGAACGACAGGTGGCCGGCCCCGACGGCACCGGCGAACTGCTCGGCGATCCCCGGCGAGGCGGCGATCACCCGGTCGACGCGCCCCATCAGCAGCCGCTCCAGGTGGCGCAGGACCCCGGCAGATCGACCCGAGACCTCGTCGAGCACCACGTTGTGGATCGTGAGGACGATCGGAATCCGGCGGCCGTTCGTGCCGCG
>CALMLJ010000431.1 GCA_937868025.1 uncultured Acidimicrobiaceae bacterium | reverse complement strand
TCGAGACACACCGCCCTCCCTGAAGCTGCTTGACAACAAGACAGGGACACCCCCCGAGGCCGTGCCGTCAACGAGAACGTCCGGCGGACCGTGGGCCTCACCGCTTGTTCGTCGAGCAGGCCTCGAATATGTGCGTAGGGCGCGACGTGTTCGTAAACCAAGGCTGCACGCTGGGCGACATCCGCGGCCTCACGATCGGCGACGAGGACATGCTCGGCCCCACGTGAGTCCGGTCACGTCGGGGCACCCGCTCGATCCGGCGACACATCGGGGCCAACGCGGTGGTCACCGGCGTGCCGGCACGCGTCGCGCTGGGGATCAGCGGACGCTCAACGAGATGACCCTTGGCAGGGTGATTGCCCATGTGGAGGCCGGATGCGCCGCCACTACCCTCCAGTTGATTGGGGTGGAGACGCTCTCTGTCAGGTCGAGAGAAGTCACATGAGACTGAGCGATCGTTCGTCGATAGCAGCAATGCTCGGAAGCGCCATCACGCGTCGGGCGGTGATCGCTGTACCGTCACCGCCTGCGAGCGGCTACTGCTCCAGCGCCAACTGGCAAAAGGCTTCGCTCGCCATCATGTTCGACAAGAACGTCTGGGTGGGGTGACGTCGATGGAGATGTCCAGGAAGCAGTGGCGCACCTCTGCGGTCGTGGTGGCCGCGGCGATCGTCGTCGGGGTGGGCTGCTCCGCATCCGACCAGGTCCATGTCGTTGCCGCGCCGGAATCTGATCGTGTGGTCCCGGCCGTTCGGCCATACTCGGCCACAGTGTCGGTCCGTGAGGAACGTGGCGATGCGTCCCACGAGTACGAGGTCGAGGTCGACTTCCGAAGTGTGGAGGACTGGACTGCGACGTTCCACGACGCGTCCAGGTACCGGGACGGCATCAGGGTGACGCGCACGCCCGGCCGGTACCTCTACGAGCAGCCGTCGTACGATCCCCACGACCTCCTGAACCAGGAGCAGATCGACGCAGCGGTCGCGAAATTGTCGCCGGATCAGTGGCAGGCTGCACTGGCCGAGCTGATCGATTCGGGCAAGCTTGAGTATCGGTTGCGCACGGTGTCGGATGAGCGCCGAGTCTCGCGCTCGAGCTACGACGTCCCTGCCGATCTGCCAATCCTCGCAGTCCTGGCACACGGCGCCGAAACCTGGGCGCGCGACAACAAGTTGACCGGGTCGGGCTCGCCGGGCGGTGGGCGCGTCTACAAGAACGAGCACGATCGGCTCGATGTCGATTCCGCTGGACGACCGACCAAGCTGAGTGTCGAGGACGCCCCTGATGGCGCTCCGATCTCGACTCGAACCGACTACACGATCAAGAAGCTGACGGCGACGTGACCGATCGGCGGGTAGCCGCTGTCGACGAGCTTCGAACGGCGCTCGAGCAGATGTTCGAGTCGTCGTTCGCTGATGACGATCTGCTCGCCGGTGTGACGGTGCTCGACAGCCTCATGCTTGCCGAGGTGATCCTCGCGGTCGACGAGCTCGAGGACCTCACCGGCAGCATCGCCGCGGGCTTCGCGGTGGTCGACGCTCAGTCGGGAGCACCTCCGATGGCAAAGTTTGAGGGGCCCGCACGATGCTGTCGGCCCGGAGCGCCGTCTTCCCCGCTCATGGACTAAGCGGCGCACCTCGAGCACTGGCGCGAGGGGACCCTCGCCGGCGCCAAGATCGTGCGCGCTGAGGAGTCGTAAACCGAGCAGTGACGGAGGACGGCGCACGGCGCACGGCGCAGATCCGTGCTGGATGTGACACGACGCGTCGTATCCGGCCCGGATTCGTCTAGCCGACAGAGCGAACGGCCTCGAGCGCTGCGGGGAGCGAGAATCGTCCGGCGTGCAGCGCCGTGCCGACGATCGCGCCCTCGATGTTCGGTCGGTCCACGGCGAGGTCGGCCAACTCGACCAGGTCGGCCAGCGTCGATGCTCCTCCTGAGGTGACCACCGGCGCTGAGGTCGCCAGAGCAACCGCCTCGTACAGCTCGAGATTGGGGCCGGACAACGCACCGTCGCGACTCACATCGGTGACCACGTAGCGGGCCGCTCCCATCTCGTCGAGCAGCGCGAGCGTCTCCCACAGGTCGCCGATGCCGGCCGTTCTGCCACGGGGTGCGAGTTGGTGGCGGGTCGAGCCGCCGGGGAGTTCGTCGATCCGTACGTCGAGGGCAACAGCGATGCGGTCGCCGTGGGCCGCGATCACGCGACCACACCATTCGAGATCGTCGAGCGCAGCGGTGCTCAGCACGGTGCGGCGGCACCCTGTCGACAGCGCCCACCCGAGGGATCCGTGGTCGCAGATACCGCCGGCGAGCTCGACGTTGAGATCGAGCCGGCTGATCGTGGCCGCGAGCAACCCGGCGTTGGAGCCCCGTCCGAATGCGGCGTCGAGATCGACGAGATGGATCCACGCCGCCCCCTCGTGCTGCCAGGTGAGCGCGATCTCGAGCGGACCGGCGGCGGTAGTGCGCTCACCGGGCCCGACTGGGCTGCCCTCCGAAACGTCGAGGGCGGGCAACAGCTCGAACGGCACGGGTCGAACTGTACGGCGTCGGGCGACCGCCGGGTGGCGGACCGAACATGGCGAGGTGCACCGGATCTTCACCACGCCGTTCGCGTCCGTGAGGGTCGGTGTGTGGGGTCAAGGTGCAGGAGGTCGACGAGCCGCTCATGCGGCAGATCCGCTACCTCGACAAGCTCGTCGATGAGCTCGCCAAGGGGCGGCCGATGGAGAAGGTGCTCCGGGCCTGACCAGACGTGGTTCGGTGCGGTCGACCTCAGTGCGCTGCGTGCTCGGCCACGATCCGGCGCCACCCTCGAGGGGACAGTGCGTAGTTGGACACGCTGCCGCTGGAGAACCATGCCCACGTCGACGGGCGTGCCAGCGTCGACAGTGCTGCGAGCAGGACTGGCACCGCGGCCCGGAGGTCGCCCCGCGTCGGGGTCAGCTCTTCTCGGCTGTTGCGGTAGGAACCCCGGTGGGCGGCCGCTCCGGCGAGCTCCGAAGCGATGCCGCGTCGCCCCCGTCCTTCCTGAGCTGCACCGAGCACCGCCAGGAGCAGTTGGTGGGTGGCGACGGACTCGCGTCCGGGCGCGGCCGTGGCGGGATGCTCACCTCGGGCGAGTTCGACCATCGCGCCGACCAGGTCGACGCCGGCGAACCACGCGTTGTTCGGCTCGACCAGGCGGGGATTGATGTCGATGAGCACGGGCCCGGAGCCGGTCAGGATGACGTCGGCCGAAAGTGCGCCGTGCCAGCGCAGTTCCTGCCCCAGCCGTTCGATGTCCGCTGCGGCTGCGGGCAGCGACACACTCCGCTTGTGGCTCGCACCCCCGCGTGCGCCTTCCCGTACCCGAAGGTTGGCGTGGAACGCGACGAGTCGCCCGTGGTCGAACACGGACTGCACCATGGCGAGCTCCCCAACTGCTGGCGACTGGGCGACGAGACCGCCGATGGCGAACGCCTCGTCGAGGTCCCAGCCCGCGACCAGCGCCTCGAGTTCTGCTGCCGTCCGCACGAGGGCGACGCCGCTGCTGGCCGTGGCGATGGGGAGCTTCACGAAGGCAGGGAACGCGTCGAATGTGGCAAGCGCGTCACGCTCGGTCAGCACGGTCGAGGGCGGTTGTGGCAGGCCCAGCCGCTCGATGGTGGCGGTCGCCGCAACCTTGTCCTGCACTGCCGCGAGCGCGTCGAAGGGCGGCACGATCGTCGCCACGCCGTCGTGGCGCAGCCGTTCTGCCGAAACTGCGAGCACCGTCACCTGTTCCTGCGTCGGGAACAACAGGTCGTATCCGTGTTCGCGGTAGACACCGATCGCGACGTCGAGCCACTCGAACGGATCGGCGCCGAACGCCGGCGCGTGGTGCCATGCCGCGGTCGCGCGAGTGAACCGGGTCAGGCCCATCGGGTCGGGCGAGAGCACGCCGACCTCGTGCCCACCCGCCGCCAGCCGGCTGGCCACCTGCCTCGACGTGAGGCCGGATCCGTCGGTCAGCAGGACGCGCATGGGCCGAGTGTACGTCATATGTGTACGTCGTATACAGAGAGGTCGGCGCGTGCGATACTTGCGACGTGTCCCGACTCCGCCAGATCGACCGCGCCGGCGTCCTGCAGGCCGCGCTCGTGGTTGCCGACGAGTGCGGCCTCGACGGTCTCACCATGCATCGTGTGGCCGAGCGGCTGGCCGTGACACCGATGGCGCTCTACCGCCACGTGGCCAACAAGGCGGACCTGCTCGACGGACTGGTCGAGCAGCTCCTCGGCGAGATCACCTCGTCCGACACGACGACCGCGGACGACCAGCTGCTGGCCGCCGGACAGGCCGTGCGCACCGTCGCTCGCCGTCATCCGACGGTGTTCCCGCTTCTGTTGCAGCGTCCCGCATCGACGCCGGCGGCCCTGCGGGCGCGCGACCGCGTGTACGAGGCGCTGCGGAACCATGGGATCGCGGAGAAAGATGTCGCCCGGGTGGAGCGCCTCGTCAGCACGACGATCCTGGGCTTCGCTGCCAGCGAAGTCTCCGGGCGTTTCGAAGCACATTCGCGCAAGAAGATGGACGCGGACTTCTCGGCGCTCACCGCGATGATCCGCGCCGGGTTGTCGGAGTACACGACGCACTGATCGCATCCGGCCACGCCGCGTACGGTGGCGGCATGGCAATCGAGCCCCGGAACCTCGTGTTCTTCCCCACGCCCGGTGACCTCCGGG
>CALMLJ010000430.1 GCA_937868025.1 uncultured Acidimicrobiaceae bacterium | reverse complement strand
CTCAGGCTGCCACGGCCAGAGCGCTGGCGGGCCGGAGCCCAGCAGTCGGTCCAGCCTCAGAACGACGAAACCCCCGCCATGGCGGGGGTTCGTGAGCCCGAGAGGAGAATCGAACTCCTGACCTATTCATTACGAGTGAATTGCTCTGCCGTCTGAGCTACCCGGGCTTGAGAGGGAGAATCTACCAGCGAACACCCCCGCTGCGGCCAACCGATTCAGCAAACGGGGATGAACTGGAACCCCTTGTCCCGGAGGCCCTGGATGATCCAGGGCAGGGCGAGGATCGTCTGGGTGCGGTCGCCGCCCCCGTCGTGGAACAGCAGCACGTTCCGATCCTGGGCACCGTCGACGACGCGGGTGACGAGTGACTGCCACGCCGGCTTCTTCCAGTCGAGCGTGTCGAGGGACCACATCGCGGTAGCAGCGCCCCGCTGGTTCACCAGGTCGAGGACGTGCTGGTCGTACTGCGCGTAGGGCGGGCGGAAGCACTTGACCGTGCCGGCCCCATAGGCCGCGTTCATCTGGTCGATGGAGCCGAGTACCTCGGCCTGCTGCTGGTCGGGCGGGATCTCGGCCAGGTGGGGATGGTTGATGGTGTGGGAGCCGATGTGCATCCCGGCGGCCAGCATCTCCTTGACCTGGTCCTGGTTCGCCAGGGACTGCCGGGAGATCTGGAAGAACGTCGCCTGCACCCCCATAAACTTGAGGATGTCGAAGATCGGCTTCGTGTACTGCGAGGGACCGTCGTCGAAGGTGAACGCCACGAACTTGCCCTTGCCGTCGAGTGCGTGGTCCTCGTGGAGGTTCTCGAACATCGAACCGGGTTGGGGTTGCCCGAACCCGATCCACGCGGCGGGCGGGCGGACGACCTCGGGCCGTGGGCCGGCGGCCGTGTCGCCCTCGCCCTGATGGTCGCCGGGGAGGGGCGGGGCGACGGTGGCGGGAACGATCGACTGCGCTGTCGTCGTCTCCGGTGCTGCGGTGGTCGACTCCGGGGGCGCGGTCGTCGTCTCGGCAACGGTGGTCGTTGTGGTCTCGGCGACCGACGTCGTGGCACGGGGGCCGATCGAGATGTTGCCGGGATCGTCGCCACAGGACGCTGCGAGCAGTGCGCACGCACTGAGCGCAACGAGCGCGACGCGACGCTTCCGTCGCTCTCGAAGGGTGTTCGTCCGCCACTGCATCGCCGGACACTCTACGTGGGTACACGGTCACTCACACCGCACGGGCGGGCACGGATCGGCTGCCCGCGATGATTTTCGGGAAGACAGAACGTCGACATATCTGACAGCCTCGGAGCCGACGGCACCGCGGTCCCACAGGAGCGACCCATGACCAGCACCCTCACTGCACCACACGCGATCGAAGCTCGCGGGTTGGTCAAGGTCTTCGGCGACACACGCGCCGTCGACGACCTCGACCTGACCATCCCGACCGGTGGCGTCTACGGCGTTCTCGGGCCCAACGGGGCCGGCAAGACCACCGTCATCCGCATGCTGGCCACGCTGCTCCGCCCCGACGGAGGCGGCGCGACCGTGTTCGGACACGACATCGTCGACGACGCCGACACCGTCCGCTCGATGGTCAGCCTGACCGGGCAGTTCGCCTCCGTCGACGAAGACCTGACCGGCATGGAGAACCTGCGGCTCCTCGCGAAGCTGCTCGGCCATCGAGGGGCCGCCGCCACCTCACGGGCGACCGAGCTGCTCACCGCCTTCGGCCTCATCGAGGCTGCCGACAAGCAGGCCAAGCACTACTCCGGGGGGATGCGACGGCGCCTCGACATCGCCGCGAGCATCGTCGTCACCCCCGACCTGCTGTTCCTCGACGAACCCACCACCGGCCTCGACCCTCGGAGCCGGAACCAGGTGTGGGACATCGTGCGGGCACTCGTCGCGGCCGGCACCACCGTCCTCCTCACGACCCAGTACCTCGACGAGGCCGACCAGCTCGCCGGGCGCATTGCGGTCATCGACCACGGGAAGGTCATCGCCGAGGGCACACCCGGCGAACTCAAGGCCTCGGTCGGCGCCGGCGCCCTCCACGTCCGCGTCGCCGACCCCGAACGCCGCCCCGAGGCGCAATCGATTCTGCAGCGCCACCTCGACCGCCCGGTCGCGCTCGAACCCGATCCGGCGGCGCTGTCGGCGCGCGTCGACGACGCCGAACGGGTCGCCGCCGGGTTGTCGGCGCTGTCGCAGGCGGCCATCGACATCGCGACCTACGCCTTCGGCCAGCCGACGCTCGACGAGGTGTTCCTGGCACTCACCGGCCACACGGCCGAGTCGTCCTCCGATCCCGACCATCCCATCGATTCCCACAACAACGAGGAGGCACGCTCATGACCGACACCCTCGCCCCGGACCTTGCTCCCGCCGATGTCGATTCCATCCTCTCGGCGCTCGCGTCGGGAGAGCGCCCCAAGCGCCCCAACGCCCTGTCGGTCTCCATCACCCACGGCTGGCGGGCGCTGCTCAAGATCAAGCACGTACCGGAGCAGCTGTTCGACGTCACGATCTTCCCGATCATGATGACGCTCATGTTCACCTACCTGTTCGGTGGTGCGCTCGCAGGATCGACCAAGGCCTACCTGCAGTTCTTCCTGCCGGGCATCCTCGCCCAGTCGGTGCTGTTCATCACGATGTACACCGGCGTGGGGCTCAACGTCGACCACGAGAAGGGCATCTTCGACCGGTTCCGGTCGTTGCCGATGTGGCGGCCGTCCGCGATCGTCGGTCCGCTGCTCGGCGACGCCGTCCGCTATTCGATCGCTTCGACCGTCATCATCGTGATGGGTCTGATCCTCGGGTTCCGACCCGACGGCGGGGTCGTCGGCGTGGTGGCGTCGGTCCTGTTGCTGCTCGTCTTCGCGTTCAGCCTGTCGTGGATCTGGACGATGTTCGGATTGATCCTCCGCACAGAGAAGTCGGTGATGGGCATGAGCATGATGCTGCTGTTCCCGCTGACGTTCGCCAGCAACATCTTCGTCAGTCCCGACACCATGCCGGGATGGCTGAAGGCGTTCGTCGACGTGAACCCGATCAGCTGGCTCGTCACGTCGGTCCGCGGGCTCATGCACGGCGAGGCGTCCGGGACCGACATCGGCAAGACGCTGCTCGCGTGTGCCGTGCTCGTCGCCGTCTTCGCCCCGCTCACGATGCGCGCGTACCGCAACAAGGCGTGAGCCGGGCGGCGTCCAGCGGCCCCGGCGCCGTCAGATGACCCCGCGCTCGCGGAGGCCGGCACGCGTCTCGTCGTCGAGCCCCAGCAACTCGGTGAGCACCTCGTCGGTGTGCTCGCCGAGCTCGGGTCCGACCCAGCGCACCTCGCCGGGGGTATCGCTCAGCTTCGGGACGACGTTCTGCATCGGGAAGTCGCCCAGCAGAGGGTGCACCATCGTGACGATCGCCTCGCGGGCGGCGAAGTGCGCATCGGCCAGCATGTCGGGCGCCGTGTAGATCTTGCCGTTGGGTACCGAGTGCTCGTTGAGGACGGCTTCGAGTTCGGCCGACGTGAGCGTCCGGGTCCAGTCGCCGAGGAGGTCGTCGAGCTCGCTCTGGTGTTCGCCCCGGGCATTGTGGGTGGCGAACCGTTCGTCGTCCCCGAGCTCCGGGCGTCCCATCGCGACGGCCAGTCGCCGCCACACCGTGTCCTGGTTCCCGCTGATCAGATGTTCGCCATCCGCAGTCGGATACGCGTTCGCCGGGGCGACGTTGGGCAGGATCGAGCCGGTTCGGGGCCGCACGTATCCGGCGATCGTGTACTCGGGGATCAGCGACTCCATCACGCCGAGAACGGCCTCGTACAACGCCGAGTCGACGATCTGCCCGGCGCCGGTGTTGGAACGCGAGTGGAGGGCCACCAGTGTGCCGACGCAGGCGAAGATGGCGGCGAGCGTGTCGCCGATCGAGATGCCCGCTCGTGCCGGCGGCCGGTCGGGTTCGCCGATGACGCCGCGGAGGCCGCCCATCGCCTCGCCGATCGCTCCGTACCCCGGACGGTCGGCGTACGGTCCGGTCTGGCCGTAGCCCGACACCCGCACGACGATCAGCCGCGGGTTCAGCGCCATGAGGTCACTCGGGGCGAGGCCCCACCGCTCGAGCGTTCCGGGTCGGAAGTTCTCGATGAGGATGTCGGCATCGGCGACGAGCCGGCGAACGATCTCCTGGCCCTCGGCCTCACGAAGGTTGAGCGTGACCGAGCGCTTGCCTCGTGCCACGACCGGCCACCACAGCGAGGTGCCGCCGGCCTTCTCGCGGCCCCACTCCCGCATCGGGTCGCCCTGACCCGGCGGTTCGATCTTGATCACGTCGGCACCGAAGTCCGCCAGGAGCTGGCCGCAGAACGGTCCCGCGAGCAATTGACCCATCTCGATGACCCGCAGGTCGTGCAGTGGTCCACTCATCGCATCACCGGGCGAGCGGCGTGGTGGCCACGAACTCGGCCACCGCTCGGCAGTAGTCGACGATCTCGGATCGCTCGATCGGACGGTCGGCGACGATCCAGTGCAGGACGGCCTCCTCGGCGAGCGCGATCCAACTGCGCAGGGCGATCCGCTGGCGTTGCGTCGGCTCGTCGATGCCGAACGCCGTGGCCATGAGGTCGACCACACCGTCACGGGCGAACTCGAACACCTCCGACAGCTTGGGGTGGTAGCCAGCGGTGCGGGCGAGGGCCACGTAGGCGGCGGGGTGACGTTCGATGTACGCGACGGCGGCGTCCAGCCCCGCGGTGATCGGCGTTCCCGCTGGCGCCGCTGCGGTGACGGCGTGGGCGATCGCCTCCAGCAGATCCTCGGCCGCGCTCCGGAGGACGGCGGCCTGCAGATCGAGGTGGGTTGGGAAGTAGTAGTAGACGAGGGCCTTCGAGACTCCGGCCTCTCGAGCCACCGACGCAGCGTCGAGCGCGTCGAGGGAGCCGCCGGCCACGACGGCGATCGCAGCCGCGACGAGCTCGGCGCTGCGATCGCTACGAGCGCCGACATTGGCGCGGTCGTTCGCCCGTTCCGTCGTCGCTGCCACGGGCGCCACAGTACTTGACCACTGGTCAATCGGGTTCTACGTTTGACCAATGGTCAAGGATCCCGCATCGACGGACTGGCACACCCGATTCGATCACTACGACCCCGCCTACGCCGCCGATCCGTTCACCGTCTGGTCGGCGTTGCGCACCGACTGCCCGATCGCCCGGTCCGAGCGCTTCCGCGGCATGTGGGTACCGACGCGACACGCCGACATCGAAGCCATCGCCCGCGACACCACACACTTCTCGTCGCGCAGCCCGCTGGTCGCACAGTTCGGTTCGATGAGCGACTTCGGCTTCGTGGTGCCACCGATCTCGTCGGATCCGCCGTACCACACCGCGTTCCGCCAGCTCCTTCTCCCGTTCTTCTCGCCGCGGCGCATCGAGGCGATGGGCCCGATCGTCACCGACCTCTGCGACGCACTCATCGACGACTTCGCCGGCGAGGGCGGCTCGATCTCCTTCGACGCGGCGCAGCAGTACGCGCAGCACATCCCGGTGCACGTGATCGCCCGCATGCTCGGTGTGCCCGACGCGGACGGCGAGCTGTTCCGGAAGTGGGTGCACGAGATGCTGGAGCTCGCGCCGACCGATCTGGATGTTGCGATCGGCGCGCTCACCGAGTTCTACCTGTACTTCGAGGCCCAGATCGCCGAGCGTCGCACGGCACCCGGCGACGACCTCATCAGCTTCCTGATCAGCGCCGAACTCGACGGGCGCCCCCTGACCGACAACGAGGTGTTCGGGGGATGCCTCCTCTTGCTGATCGCCGGGATCGACACCACGTGGAGCGCGATCGGATCGACGATCTGGCACCTGGCCCAGCACCCCGAAGAACAACGTCAGCTCCGCGACGACCCCGCGCTGTGGTCCGACGCGCTGGAGGAGTTCCTCCGGGCCTACGCCCCGGTGACGATGGCCCGTGAAGTGGTCGAGGACGTCACGTTGGGTGGGTGTCCCATGCACCAGGGCGACCCGGTGCTGCTCCCGTTCCCGGCGGCCAACCGGGATCCTGAAGCGTTCGACGACCCCGACGCGATCCGCCTCGACCGGCAGCCCAACCGTCATCTCGCGTTCGGCGTCGGCATCCACCGCTGCCTCGGTTCACACCTGGCGCGCCTCGAGGTGCGGATCGCCGGCGAACGTCTGCTCGCCCGCGTACCCGAGTTCCGTCTCGCAGACCCGTCGGCCGTGACGTGGTCGGTCGGCCAGGTCCGCGGTCCGCGACGCCTGGCCCTCCTCGCCTGAACGGCGGGTCAGGCGACGGCGAACCAGGCCGGGCGCGACGACTCGCAGGCGGCGACGAACGCCGGGAGGAGATCGGCCTGCTCGGGCTCGAGTGACACCTCGCAGCTGAAGTACTTGTCGGCACCGTCGTCCCACCGCAGCACCAAGGCCACCGCCTCGTCCTCGGTCGAGTTCGTGACGATGACGCCCTCCGATCCGGCGATCGGCGCCTCGGCCGCTCCCGGATGGGAGGAGAAGAACTGGGTCAGGAATCCGGACTCGCCACGGAGGCGCTCGTCCCAATCGGTTGCCTCGCACGTGCCGTCGCAACCGGCCCCCGCCTCGATCGACGTGAAGATGCTGATGCCCGAATCGGCGGGCGGCGAGAACTCGACGTTGAACCCGGTGTCGCTCGTCCAACCTTCGGGCACGACCATCGACGCGAGGTATTCGCTGTCGTCGTCGAGGTCGGCGCTGACGACCTGGAACGCGATGCCACTCCCCGCAGGAAGCGCAGCGTTGGCCGCATCGGCAGTGATGTCGGGGTACTGGGCCGGGTCCACTCCCTCGGCGAGCGTGGTCGTCGTCATACCGTCGCCGGCACCGAGGAACATGGCGCCCAGGAGCATCTGGGCGAGCGCACCTTCGATACCGCACTGGTCCTCGGCGTAGATCCCGAGGCCGAACAACGGGCCGAACAGGGCGTCCTGATCGGCACTGTCCATCGACTCGGGGTCCACCGCCGCCAAGGCTGCGAGGGGCTCGCGATGTGACTCCGGAGCGATGTCGGCGAGTGCCGCGATCTCCTCGGCGCCCCCGTCGTCGGTCGAGAATCCCGCCTCGATGCCGTCGCAGTAGTCGGCATCCTTCGGTGCCGACGCCATCTCCGACGCGGTCGCGATCCCGCCGATCACCGCCGACCCCTCACTCGATCCGCACTGCTCCTCGATGTCGGCGGCGAACTCGCGGAGCTGCTCCGCGACACCGTCCTTCGTGAGCGACGCGACGAGACCGTCGATGGAGCCCTCGTCGTTGTCGCCCATCGCGTCCATCGACGTGCCGAACTCGGCGATGGCCGTCGCCGCGTCCCGGTACCGGTCCGGCATCGACTCGACGAACTTGTCGTCCGGCCCGTCCTCGGACTCGAAGACGGCGCACTGGTCGGCGTCGAACGTCGCGGCACCACCGGGCGCTTTCGACGATCCGATCGTGATGGCTCCGTCGTCACCACCGCCACACGCGGTGAGCAGGAGGGACGCAGCGAGGACGGGGATGAAGCGGACGCGCATGGCATCCAGGGTAACGACGCAACCTGTGAATTCCTGTGAACCATTCGGATGCCGGTGCGTCCCGGCCGATCCATGTCCTGACAACGAACCAGTCGGTGGGCCAGCCCGACGCTTCCCCCTCCAGGAGTCCACATCCCATGATCAGCTCGATCACCTCCGGTGCCAGCGCTCTCGACCTGGCCACCCTGCAACGACTGAGTTCGAGCGCTACGAGCTCGACGAACACCGACGAGACAGCTCGGTCGGGTCGTACCGGCGGGCACCGCCCGCCCGGGCCCCCACCCGAGGCAATCGAATCCGCCGCCAAGGCGCTCGACATGAGCGAGTCCGACGTCCGAGACGCGCTCGCCGGCGGTTCGACCCTCGAAGACCTGGCCACGTCGAAGGGCGTGTCGAAGGACGACCTCCTTGCCGCAGTGACCGACGGGCTCGCCGCCGGTGCCGCCAAGCACGGACGACAGCTCAGCGCCGACCAGATCACCGAGTTCGCCACGCACCTGATCGACGGCACGCAGCCGCCCCCACCGACCGGTGGCGCCGCTGGTGGGGCCGATTCCGACCTGACCGCCAGTGGGCTCCGTGGAGTCGACACCGGCGCGGGTCACACCCGAGGGCACCACGGTCCCCCGCCCGGCACGTCGATCGAGGACGACAACACGTCCACAACGGGCGCCAGTGCCACCGCCGGTGCACAACGGGCGTACCAGGCGTTCACCGCCGAGCAGTTGTTGGCGTCGCTCTCGACCGGTCAACTCGCCGACCTGGCCGCCTGAGCCGGGCGCTACGCCCGAAGGACGTACCCGGCACCCCGCACGGTGACGATGCTCGGCCCGCCCAGCGGGCCGAGCTTCCGGCGGAGGTAGCTGACGTACGTCTCGACGGCGTTCGTCCGCCCGCCGAAGTCGTAGCGCCACACCTGGTCGAGGATGTCGGCCTTGGACAGGACCCGCTCGGCGTTGATCGCCAGGAGACGCAGCAGGCGGAACTCCGTCGGCGACAGGTGCACCTCCTGTCCGGCGACGACAACCCGCTCGCGACGGCGATCGAGCTCGAGTGTCCCGACCGACACCGTCGACTCGCCGCCCGTGCCTCCCTCGACCGCTGCAACCAGTGCGTCGAGATCGAGCGGTCGTGCCAGAACGACCGCGGCGCCAGCTCGGCGCCGATCGGCCTGATCGCCCACGATCACGACCTGGCGTACGGGGTCGCCCGACCGTACGAGACGGTCCCGGAACCGGGTCGCGTCCTCCGGTCCGATGTCGACGGTCAGCACCACGACGTCGGGACCGAACCCGTCGAACAACAACTCGGCGTCGTTGCTCGACGCGGCGACCCTGACGTCGTGGCCGACGAACGTGAGCGCCATCCGATGCAACTCGCGGGTGAGCGGGTCGGGATCGACGATGAGGACACGGCGGTTCACGACCGCCAGGATCGCCGCCCAGACTGGGGGCGCGCTGGGTTGCTCCTGGGAATTCCCTCCGAGCGCGTTCGATGCGGCCGATGCGGGGTACCGTCGGACGTGCTCGCGTTCACCTGTGACAACTGCGGACAGCTGGTCTTCTTCGACAACACGGCGTGCCTGGCATGCCTCGCGCCGCTCGGGGTCATCCCCGGCAGCGGTGTCATCACGCTTCAACCCGACGACCACGATCCGTCCCGGTACCGGCGGTTCACCGATCCCGAGGGCATCTGGTGGCGTCGATGTGTCAACGCATCCACGACCATGTGCAACTGGCTCGTGCCCGATACCGAACCCGGCGACCGGTGTCGGAGCTGCGAGCTGACCCGGACGCTGCCCGACGCGTCCGACGTCGAGGCGCAGCACGCGTTGACCGTTGCCGAGGCGGCCAAGCGCCGCCTGCTCTTCCAGCTCGACTCGCTGGGGATGCCGGTCGTGAGCCGCAGCGTCGACCCCGCCCACGGGCTGGCGTTCGACCTGCTGTCGAGTCGCTACACCCACGTCACCACGGGTCATGCCGACGGTGTCATCACGATCGATCTCGCCGAGTCCGACGACGCCCATCGCGAGTGGCTCCGCAAGACGATGGGCGAGTCGTACCGCACGATGTTGGGCCATCTGCGCCACGAGATCGGTCACTACTACTGGATGCTCTTCACCCAGGATGACCCCGACGTGTTGGCTCGCATCCGCGAGCAGTTCGGTGACGACACGGCCGACTACCAGGCTGCGCTCGACCGGCACTATGCCGGCGGCCCGCCGCCGGGGTGGGAGGAGCACTACGTCAGCAACTACGCCACCACCCACCCCTGGGAGGACTGGGCCGAGACGTTCGCCCACTACCTCCACATCCGCGGCACGCTCCAGACGGCGGCCGCGTACGGCGTCTACATCGAGGGCCCTGCGGCCCTTCGCAACAGCCCGACGTCGAACCGGTTTCGGAGCGACCCGGCCCACGCGGTCGCGAACGCGTCCTTCGAGGTCCTGATGAAGGACTGGGTTCCCCTGACCTATGCCCTCAACGAGATCAACCGGGCGATGGGCAAGGACCGGCTCTATCCGTTCGTGCTGCGCCCCAACGTCGTCGAGAAGCTGTCGTTGGTCCACGATCTCTGCGTTGCCGCGGCGACTGCGACCAAGGCCGCCGAAGCAGCCACCCTGCAAAGCAGCGTCTGACCGACCCCGGCTACCGCCGCCGCGGGAGCGACACGAAGAGGGCCTGCAACGCCAGCTCCTCGTTGGGATTGAACTGCAGGTGGTCGGTGAGTTCGCCGACCAGACGGGCAGCGTCGAGGTAGGTCTGCGGCTCGGTCGCCGCGACCGTGCGGTACCCGTCCATCAACGCGGCGAGGCCGGCACGCAGCTCGTCCATCCGGATGCGGCGCTTCTCACGGTTGTGGCGCGCCTCGACTTCCTTCAGCGCGGTCTTCCGCTGCCCCAGCTTCTCGGCCTGTTCGACGAGCTCCTCCATTTCCGCCGCCTGCATCGCCGCCAAGGGTGCGAGCACCTCCTCGACGCGGCGAATCACCTCGCCGGCCAGGCGGGCGGCGGCCGAGCCGGTGCCGTCGAGACGCTCCGGAAGCGAGAACCAGAAGTTGCGGCGGTCGACGACCTGCTCGTCGGTCGCCAGTAGCCGAGCGCGGCCCAGGTCGCCGCCCGATCCGACGGCTGCTGCCTCGGCGACGTCGGCGGGGGCACCTTCGAGACGAAGTCGTTCCTCGATCACCTTCCGGCTGAGGTGCGGGAAGGTGAACGTCACACACCGCGAGGCGATGGTCACGAGGTCGGGGGTGACCTCGTCGGCGACCACGATGAAGATCGTGCCGGCGGGCGGCTCCTCGATCGACTTGAGCAGCATCGGTGCGGCGAC
>CALMLJ010000429.1 GCA_937868025.1 uncultured Acidimicrobiaceae bacterium | reverse complement strand
GATCGTCGGGCGTCGCGATCGTCGCGACCCACGCGAAGTGGTCGACGTAGTCGATCTCGGTGAAATACCGCAGCTGCGCCGCGCTCAGGTGGTCGAGGGGCGAGAAGAAGCGGAGGAAGCGGCTCTGGGGCGAGAGCCGCCGGAAGCCCTCGGCGAGCATCGGCCCGTCGTCGGGCCGGATCGGTCGAAGGCTGAGGACGGCACCGTCGGGCAACACCGTCGTGACCGCCAGCTGTGCGACCTCGTCGGGCAACATCGCTCCGCCGTTCCTCAGGACCGGCCGCTCCAGGCCCCGACGACGGGGTCGACCTTGATGAACCGGGGGTCGATCTCCCCGGGTGTGAGCGGGCGGACGGCGAGGTCGATCGCCGTCCACATGGTGTGCGCGGACGGAAGGAACAGCACCGGGAGGAGGCCCGCCGCTAGCAGGGTCGCCACGAGCAACGGCACGACGGGGATGTCGGGTTGCGTCGCGATCGATCCTCCGAGGAGGACGACGAACGTCACTGCGAACGTCACGACCGTGTTGAGTCCGATGTAGCCGATCGAATGGCCGAAGATCCGCTCGAACTTCAACGAGCACTGCGGGCACTCGTTGAGCAGGGTGGCGTAACTGCTGTGCGTCTTGCGGCCACCGCATGCCGGACAGCGTCGTAGGAAGCCGCGCCACAGCATCTTGGTGTTGGAGACCCCGAGCTGGGTGGAGGTCGGGACCGGAGGGTGGACCGTCATGTCCGTATTGTGTCGCGTTTCCGCACCCCGGTGTCCCCGGAGGACGTCGACGGTGGTGGAAGCGCACGGTCGCGGTAGTTTCGCCGGATGCAGCAGCGGACGATCGTCATAACGGGCGCCAACACGGGCATCGGTCTCGAGACCGCCGTTTCGCTGGCGTCGTCGGGCGAGCGCGTGATCATCGCGTGTCGCAATCCGACGAAGGCGGACGCCGCGGTCGGTGAGATCTCGGCGAGGTCGGGCTCGTCCGACGTGTCGTCGGTCGCGCTCGACCTCGCGAGTTTCGCATCGGTGCGGCAGTGCGCCGCCGAACTGGGTCGGAACTGCGACCGCATCGACGTCCTGATCAACAACGCCGGGCTCATCCAGTCGGGTCGGGAAACGACCGTCGACGGGTTCGAGACGACCTTCGGTGTCAATCACCTCGGCCACTTCCTGCTCACCGACCTCCTCGGCGACCTGGTGAAGGCGGCTCCGACGCCGCGGGTCATCAACCTCGCGTCGGTCGCCCACTGGTTCGCCGTCGGTGGCCTCAACTTCGACGACCTGCAATCGGTCCGCTTCTACAACGTGTGGGTCGCGTACGGCCGGTCGAAGCTGGCGAACATCCTCTTCACCGACGAGCTGGCTCGCCGGTGGCGCGACGCCGGCGTTTGCGTGTCGTCGGTGCACCCCGGTGTGGTGCGCAGCGGGTTCGGCCAGGACGGCGATACCAGAGGCATCGCCGACAAGCTGATCGACATCTCCAAGCCGTTCTCGATCACACCCGACCGTGGCGCCGACACGTCGGTCTGGTTGGCGACCGCGGCGGCCGGTGCCGATCTCGATCGCAGCGGCACGTTCTGGGCGAGCCGCAAGCCATCCTTGCGGGCTCCGTGGGCCCGTCGTCGGACTGATGCGGCCCGGCTGTGGGCCGAGAGCGAGGAGCTGATCGCGTCGGTCAGCTGACCGAGACGATCAGCGCAGGGGCGGTTCGCTCGACCAGGGGAAGTTGATCCACTGGTCGGTGTGACGCCACACGTAGTCGGCCGAGAAGATCGAGCGGGGCTTCTCGTAGATGACGAGAGAGCGGATCTCGGCCACGACGGGTGCGCAGGTGTCGACGACGAGCTTGAGTGTCTCGCCGGTGTCGGCGACGTCGTCGACGATGAGCAGCTTGGTGTCGGCGAGATCGGCCAGGTTGAGGGCCGGCGGGAGCATGACGGGCACCTCGAGGCGCTCGTCGATGTCGGTGTAGAACTCGACGTTGACGACGCCGATGTTCTTGCAGCGCAGCGCGTAGGCGACCGCTCCACCGATGAGGAGGCCTCCCCGGGCGATGGCGACGATCCAGTCGGGTTCGAACCCGCTGTCGACCACCTGCTGGCAGAGTTGCCGCGTGGCCACCCCGAACGTTCCGTAGTCGAGCTCTTCGCGGTCTCCGTCGACGATGGCTTCCATGCGCCGGTTCTAGTCGGCACCCCGCGCGGACGCCAACGGCACGGACGCGACCTCGACCCCGTGGGCCCGGAAGGCGGTGGCGAGGGTGGCGAACGCGTCGAAGCCGCAGAACCTCCGGACGAGCGCGAGTTCGGTCGCGGCGAAGTCGGCACCGTGGGGTTCGCGGTCGGGCGAGACCAGGTGCGACAGTTCGTGGAGGACGGTGAGGGCGTTCCAACTGCCGTCGCGGATGAGGATGGTCGCCCGGTCGGGAAGCGCGACCGAGGCCCGGGCGGAGCGGCTCCGTCGGTCGAGGACGACATCGAGCGGCGCGTCGGGGAAGAGGTCGAGGTAGGCGGGATCGGCGAGTACGGCTTCGACGAAGGCCTCGACGTCGGTCCATCGGCGGAGCCGCCGGCCGATGTCGTCGAGCACCGAGTCCTCGGCCGCGTACACGAGGTGGCGCTGGGGGTCGTCCGTCTCGATCCGCTCGTCGCGGGCGTTCGGGGCCACCGTCGGCGGTGCCTTCAGTTGCCCTGTCCCAGGGCCTGGCGCCGGCCGATACGGCGGGCGCCGAGGTCGGCGGTCCGGCCCGCTGATGTGCCGGCGCGGCGGCCGGACTCCGATGTGCCCGAGCTGACCCGGGACGTGCGGATGCGGGGGTAGCGCTGGCGGAACTCGTCGTCGACCGCGGCAGAGCGGTCGCGGAGCACGAGGGCGACCGACTGCTCGCCGGCCTCGGCGTGGCGATCACGATCGGTCTCGGCCGTCGCTCGGGCCCGGTCGGCGTGGAGCCGTTCGGTGATGGTGGCGGTGAAGCCCATGATGAAACTGCGGCGCCACGCCGCGACCTGCGACGCCGGGCGCCGTGTGGGGCCGGGGAGTGGTGCGGTCATGGCCGACGTGAGTTGGAGGAACAGGCTCGTGACCAGGGTCTCGACGAGCGACAGGTCGGACGCGAAGCCGATCACGGACATGTGCTCGGTGGCGCCGTCGTCGGCTCGGCCGAGGCGGAGCGCCTGGCACCCGTAGGCGTTGGCGACGGCATTGACGAGCACGGCCTTCTGCGCAGTGAACGGACGATGGAGAACCAGCCGAATCTCGGTGGGCGTGCCGGACGTGTCGCGAGAACCCGCCCACAGCATCGCCTCGTCGACCGCGTACCGCGCCATGAGTTCGGACGCCTTGGCGGTGAATGCCTCGGCCTCGGCCGCAAACGTCGTGGCCTCGGCTTTGGCCAGCAGCGCCCGGATGGTGGCCAGGCGACCGTCGGTGTCGGTGGGAGGTGGCATCGCCCCAGTCTGGCCGACCGCACTGACACCGAATCGAGGTCCGCAGCGACGATCGTTGACATGTGACCAAATGGTCACCTATCGTTGGCCGACGTGAACGCCGACGACGATTCCGTGTTCAAGGCGCTCGCAGATCCAACCCGCCGGTTGCTGCTCGATCTGCTGTTCGAGCAGGACGGCCGCACGCTCACCGATCTCGAGTCGCAGGTCGACATGACCCGCTTCGGCGTGATGAAGCACCTCAGGGTGCTCGAGGACGCGGGACTGGTGGTTGCCCGGAAGTCGGGACGGGAGAAGTTGCACTTCCTGAACGTCGTCCCGATTCGACTCGTGCACGACCGCTGGATCGACAAGTACACCGAGCGCCAGGTCAGCGCGCTCGCCGACCTCAAGCACCAACTGGAGACATCAGCATGAGCGCCACCGATCCCACCGCGACCGGGACGTCGACGACCCAGGTTCACCGCGTCTACATCAAGGCTCCGGCCCAGAAGATCTGGGACGCGATCACGTCCCCGGAGTGGACCAAGCAGTACGGGTACCGGGGTCCCGGTGAGTACGACCTCCGACCGGGCGGCACCTATCGAGCGCTGGCCACCGCCGAAATGCTGCAGTTCGGCGCCCCCGAGGTCGTCGTCGACGGCGAGGTCATCGAGGTCGACCCACCGCACAAGCTGGTCCAGACCTACCGCATGAACTTCTCGCCCGAGCTCATCGCCGAAGGATTCACCACCGTCACGTGGGAGATCGACGAGGAGAACGAACATCTGTGCAGCCTGACCGTGACGCACGACGTGACCGGCGCACCGTTCCACGGCGCCGCGACGTCGGGCATTGCCCACGGCAAGCTCAACGAGGGCGGCGGCGGTTGGCCGTTCGTGCTCAGCGACCTCAAGTCCCTCCTCGAGACCGGCGCCGCGTTCGAGTTCTGAGGAACGTCACCGATCAGTTCTCGACCTCGGCGTCGTCGTTGACACGACGATCGACGCCGTCACCCCCATCCAAGGAGTCACGCCACATGTCACCCATCATCGAGGCCCGCGGCCTCACGAAGTCGTTCGGGGACACCCACGCCCTGGCCGGCCTCGACCTCACCGCCGAGGCCGGGCGGGTCACCGCACTGCTCGGTCCCAACGGCGCGGGGAAGACCACGTTCATCAGCGCCGTCAGCACACTCCTGCGCCCCGATGCCGGCGAGCTCCGGGTCGCCGGCATCGACGTGCTGGCCGAACCCAAGAAGGTGCGCCAGGTCATCGGGCTCGCGGGGCAGTACGCGTCGGTCGAGCCGGCGATGACGGGCATCGAGAACCTCGAGATGGTCGCCCGCCTGTTCGGCCTCGACCGGGTCAACGCCAAGCGCGCCGCCGGTGAGGTGCTCGAGCGCATCGGCCTCACCGAGGCGGGCACCCGCGTGGTCCGCGACTACTCCGGCGGCATGCGTCGCCGACTCGACCTCGGCGCCAGCCTGGTCGGGCGGCCCCGGCTCCTGCTGCTCGACGAGCCGACGACCGGTCTCGACCCGCGCAGCCGGAGCGAGCTGTGGGACGCGATCCGTGACCTCGTCAGCGACGGCACCGACGTGCTGCTCACGACCCAGTACCTCGAAGAGGCCGATCAGCTCGCTCGCGATGTCGTGATCGTCGACC
>CALMLJ010000428.1 GCA_937868025.1 uncultured Acidimicrobiaceae bacterium | reverse complement strand
AGCACCTCGTCGCCGTCGCGACCCGCTGACGCATAGGCGGCGCACACCATCTCGAGCATCGACCGGCCGAAGCCGGCAGGACACACGCGGCCGCCGCGTCGAGCGACGACGGAGCAGAACCCCTCGAGCTGAGCGTGGTAGCCGAGGTCGAAGATGCGGGCGTCGATCTCGGAGTCGACGTGGGGGACCGGCACCGACGTGCCGTTGACCTCGACGGTGACGTCGGGCTGGAAGTCGACGCGGACGACGCCGCTGGGCGAGGAGGCCTCCGCCGACCACTCGATGACGTCGCTGTTCCAACTCACGTCGATCGACGCGATCAGGTCGGAGGCGAAGCGGACTTCGACCCGCCCGACGTCGTCGGCGCCGTCGTCACGGCTCGACCCCAGTCGGGCCCGGAGCGCCACGGGCTCGTCGTCGCGGGCCAGCACCAACAACACCGCCAGCGCGTGCACCCCGAGGTCGAACAGCACACCGCCGGCGGTCAACGGTTCGGCGAAGTGACCCCACGTCGGCATCGGCTGCGCCATGCGCACCTCGAGGTGGTCGATCGCTCCGAGGGCGACCCGGCGGTTCACGGCCACGTCGAGCGCCGGGGCGAAGAGGAGGTTCTCGGCGTAGCAGGCCGCCGCACCGGTGGCCTCGGCGGCCGCCACGATGGCGTCGGCCTCGGTGAGCGTCGCGGCGAGCGGCTTCTCGATGAGGACCGCCGTGCCGGCCGACAACAGGCGGACGGCCAGCGCCGCATGGTCGGGCGGTGGCGTCGCGACGACCACGGCCTCGGCGCCTCCGGGGAGCTGGTCGGCGGTCACGGGGCGGGCGCCGATCTCCGACGCGAGGAGCTCAGCCGACCCGATCGACCGGGTCGCGATCAGCGGCACGGTGGCGCCACTGACGGCGGACGCCGCCAACGTGTGGACGCGGCCGGCCCAACCGGCCCCGGCGATCGCGAGGCGCGTCACGCTCAGTTGCCGGCGAGGCGGGCGACGATCGGTGCCATCGTGTCGAGGGCGTCGCCCTGGAACACGTAGTACGAGAGACCCCACCGCTCCCGACGGGCCTCGATCGTCTCGCAGATCCCGTCCTCGGTGCCGAACAGCGCCAACGGGGCCTCCGCCATGAGGTCGGGGGTGGTGCCGAAGAGCGGCGCCATCATCTCGGCGACGCCGGTGGCGTCGTCGGTGATCTGCGCGAGGAACACGAGCACGTTGAGTTCGATGTCGTCGAAACGGTCCCCGGCGCCCTCCCGGACCCACTCGAGCTTCTGGTCGAAACGGTCGGCGGCGCCGTCGCGTGCCGCCTCGCCGTCGATCGCGCCCGAATGGATCGACGGGTTCACCCCGACGATATCTGCGTGGGCGCCCGCGAAGCGGAGCATGCGGGGTGCGCCGCCACCGATGAGCAGCGGCGGACCACCGGCGCGGGCCGGCTTGGGGAGGCCGTTGAGGCCGGTGATCGTGTAGTGCTCGCCCGAGAAGTTCACGGGCTCCTCCGACCACAGGCCCTTGATGATCTCGACACCCTCGAAGAAGCGTTCGACGCGGACCTTGGGGGCGTCATAGGGGATGCCCGACTCGTCGTAGTCGGACTTCATCCACCCCGAGCCGAGCCCGAACTCGACCCGGCCGCCCGACAGCTGGTCGATCGTGGCGATCTCCTTGGCCATCACGACAGGGTGCTTGTAGTCGTTGTCGAACACGAGCGCGCCCACGTTGAGGGTGGTCGTGGCGTCGGCGGCGGCCATCATCGCGGGGATCGGGGCCAGTTGGTCGCCGAAGTGGTCCGGCAGGAACAGCGTGGAGAACCCGAGGTCCTCGGCCTTGCGGGCGCTCTCGGCCCAGCTCAGGCCGGCGAGCGGCTGGGACAGTTGGATACCGAAGCGGAAGCGGCGGTCGTGGGCCATGTGAAGTCGTCCCCCAGGAGGTCGGTCGAGGCGATCGAGTCGATCGCGGGCGACGATACCAGTGGGTGCAGAAGCCGGGACTCACCCGACAACTATCCTGAGGTCGCTGTGGCCAACCTCCGACGGGGCACCTCCCCGCATCCCCGTTCCCCGATCAGGCTGTTGGCGCGCGCCGTGTTCGTGTTCGCCCTCGGTGGCGCGTCGATCGCAGCGACGATGGGGCTCACCTGGAACGTGGCGTCGCAGTCCGGGCGGGCGATCTCGACCTCGCCGTCCGAGCCGATCCTGCTCAAGCCCTTGGCGACCCGCTCCATCATCTACGACGCCGGCGGCAACGAGATGGCGTTGCTGTACGCCGAGCAGGACCGCCAGGAGGTGCCGCTCGAGAGCGTCCCCGAGCTCGTGCAGACGACCATCCTGACGAGCGAGGACGCCGACTTCTACTCCCACAAGGGTGTGAACGTGCGCTCGCTGATCCGGGCGCTGCACAGCGACATCGATTCGGGCCAGGTCGCGCAGGGCGGGTCGACGATCACCCAGCAGCTCATCAAGCAGTCGATCACGGGCGACCGTCAGACGCTCGAACGCAAGGTGCGCGAGGCGATCCTCGCCACGAAGCTCGAGAAGCAGATGTCCAAGGAGGAGATCCTCGAGCGGTACCTCAACACCGTGTACCTGGGCCACGGCGCCTATGGCGTCGAGGCGGCGTCGGAGACGTACTTCAACAAGAGCGTCACGGACATCGGTTGGGCCGAGGCGGCGATGCTCGCGTCGCTGATTCCCAACCCGACGCGCTACGACCCGATCTCGACCGAGACCCGTGACCGTTCGAAGACCCAGCGCGGCATCGTCGTACGCCGCCTCGTCCAGGAACAGGTGATCGACCAGGCGGCCGCCGACAAGATCAACGACACGCCGCTCCCGACCCAGGTCTTCGAACGCGAGAAGGCCACGGCCCAGGCCCAGCTGGTGGGTGGCAGCTACTTCTCCGAGACGGTGAAGCAGGTCCTGCTCGACCTTCCGGAGCTCGGCGCGACCGCGCAGGATCGATACGACGCCGTGTTCACCGGGGGCCTGCGGGTGTACACGACCTACGAGCCGGCGGCGCAGCAGGCCGCCGAGGCGGCGACGCTCAAGGTGCCCGACAGCGGTGGCAAGTACTTCGTTGGCGTGGCGGCCGTCGATCCGAAGAACGGGGCTGTCCGGGCGATGGTCGGCGGTCCCGATTTCGAGACCTCGAAGGTCAACTACGTCACCCAGGGGTGGCGCCAGCCCGGTTCGTCGTTCAAGTACTTCGTGCTGATGGCGGCGATCGAAGCGGGCTACGTGCCCAACGACACGATCTCGGGCGCGTCGCCGTGCAAGTTCCCCGACCCCACCGCGAAGGACGGCGTGTACGTCGCCACGGGCGGCGGCAAGACGACGACCATCACCGGCCAGACGCAGGTGTCGTCCAACTGCGGGTTCCTCCGCCTGGGCCAGACCGTCGGGCTCGACCGCGTCGCCGACATGGCCAACCGCATGGGCATGTCGACGATCGAGTCCTACACCGGCGACGACGGCTCGACCGGTCTCCGCGAGACCCCGATCCCGAGCGACATCTTGTCGCTGCCCCTCGGCAGCAAGGAGGTGCACCCGGTGAACATGGCGGCCGCCTACGCGACGGCGGCCAACGACGGCATCTACAACCCGCCCTACTACGTCGACAAGGTCACCGACGCCAAGGGCAAGGTGCTCTACCAGCACCAGTCCGAGGGCACCCGGGTCGTGTCGGTCGAGACCGCCCGACTGGTCACCCAGGTGCTCGCGAAGAACGTCACCGGTGGCACCGGTCGCAAGTCGGCGCTGAAGGAGCAGGAGTCGGCCGGCAAGACGGGCACCACCCAGGAGAACGCCGACACGTGGTTCGTGGGGTACACGCCGTACCTGTCGACCGCGGTGTGGCTGGGGTCGCCCACCGGCCGCGACAAGATCGTCATCAAGGGCCGCGCCGTGATGGGCGGCGACTACACGGCGCAGGTGTGGCAGGCGTTCAACGAGCCGTATCACGCGCTCCTCCCGCCGATCGACTTCGAACCGCCCGAGCCCACGCGCAAGGGCAAGGCCATTCGCTACACCAACAAGGTCGACAGGGGCGGCACGACCAAGAAGCCCACGACCACCACGACGGTCCCGCAGGGGTTCCCACCGGGGTTCCCGCCGGCCGCGCCCCAGACCAGTCCACCAGCGACCACGCCGCCGACCACCCCCGCCGGTGACGGCGGGACGGCCACCGGCGGCAACTGATCCGACGCCGGTGCGATAGGTTCCCGCCCAGGCTCGGAAAGGACACCCGTTGGATCTCGAACAGTTGTTGGCCCTGCAGGAGCTCGACACGCGTCTGGCGCAGCTCGGTCATCGGCTCACCCACGATCCGGTCCTCGCCAACCTTGCCGCGGCGCAAGCAGCGGTCGCCGATGTCGAGCGCCGTGAGCTCGAACTGTTCGGCGAACGCGACGTCGTGCGTCAAGAGCTGAAGCGGTTGGAGGACGAGGCGTCGCTGACCGAGGACAAGATCGCCAAGGTCAACGACACGCTCTACGGCGGGGTCGTCACCGCGCACAAGGAGCTCGAGTCGCTCCAGCACGAACTCGCGATGCTCAAGGAACGCCTGGGCGGGTTCGAGGATCTCGAGCTCGAACAGATGGAGCTCGCCGAGCCCCTCGAGGCCCAGGCCGTCGCGTTGGCAGCGGAGAAGACCGCTGCGATCGCCAATGTCGGCGACGCCGAGATGGGTGTCACCGCCATGCAGGCGGAGGTCGGCGCCGAACTCGACACCGTGACGTCGGCGCGCGAGGCGCAGGCCGCCACGCTTCCCGAGTCGCTGCTCGCCCAGTACGACAAGCTCCGCACCGCGCTCGGCGGGCAGGGCGCCGCCCGCCTCGCTCCCGGTGGCCGTTGCGAGGGATGCCATCTGACCCTGCCGCGCGCCGAATACGACGCCATCAAGCACGAGCCGCCCGACGCGGTCCACCTCTGCCCCGAGTGCGGCCGCATCCTCGTTCGATGAC
>CALMLJ010000427.1 GCA_937868025.1 uncultured Acidimicrobiaceae bacterium | reverse complement strand
GCGGTGCCCCCGCCGATGAAGCGATCCAGGTCGCCGAGGCGTTCCGCGAAGTCCGCCGCCTCGTCGGCGTTCGGGTCATCGCTGCCCGGGATCGACCGCGTGCCGGGGGCGACGCCGAGCGGGGCGATGTCGAGCTCGTCGACGTCGATGAGACCCTCGGCGGTGTCGGGGTCGATGCCGTCGGTCCGCTTGTTCTTGCGGTTGCGGGCGAATGACTTCATGACCATGGTCCTGACGTAGGGAGCTGGTGGCAGCGGCGACGCGTCGCTGTGGCAGGCCGACACCCCTCAGGAGGACGCGGCACCCCTCTCACATCGACCGTTGGAGGGGGATGATGAGCACTCTTCTTCATGCCATCATCCGTCGCTGCGGGTCGTCATGCCGGGAGGAGGGGAGCCAGGTCGCCGTAGCGCTGGTCAGCGACCCCGGCGGCGAACGCTGCCGACGTGGCCGTCGAGTACTGGATGCGCCAGTCGCCGCCGTCCTTGAAGTCGTTGAACCAATTGAATCCGATGATCTCCGGGCGGTCGAGCAGCCCCTGGAAGAACGACGACAGCCAGCTCACCCGGTTGGATTCGGTCGTGCCGGCACCGACCTCGGTGAGCATGACCAGCTTGGTCGGCGCCACCGCCTCGATCGCATCGAGCGTCTGCCCGAACGTGTACTCGAAGGTGGGGGTGACCCCGTCGGGCACGTTCCGGAGGTACCCCGACGCGCCGACCCAGTCGACCCACTCGTCGCCGGGGTACACCCGGGCGATGGTCTTGTCAGGCAGGTTGTCGACCCGGTTGACGCTCCACACCCACAGCACGTTGTCGGCACCGATGTCGTCGAAGATCTGGTGGACGTGTCGCCATGCCCGGACGAAATCTCCGGGAGCGTTGCCGAACCGACCGTCGGACCATGAATACCAGTTGCCGTTCATCTCCTGCGCGAAGCGGAACGCGATCGGGTGACCTTCCGCCTTCGCGGCAGTGGCCCACCGGGTGAAGTACTCGTCCCACACCCCGTCGGCGATGTCGGCCAACAGCGGTTGACCCGATGCGCTGTCCTGGATGATGGGTTCGAACGTGACCATCGGCAGCATGCCGCGGCTCCAACTCGTCGTCACCGCCGACAGCGGGAACTCCTGGGAGAAGTTCTGGAAGAAGAGCA
>CALMLJ010000426.1 GCA_937868025.1 uncultured Acidimicrobiaceae bacterium | reverse complement strand
CACCGAGCCGGACACGGCGGTGTCCGGAACGATCGTGGTCTCGACGGTAGCGGGGACCGCCGGAATCGTGGTCGCGGGCACGGTCGACGACGTGGTCGTCCGCTCCACCACGGTGCCCTCGACGGCCGGCGTCACGCTGACGTCGGTGCCACTGTCGGACAGGGAGCTGATGACCCCGAAGCCTCCGGCGAGGAGCGCCACCGCGCCGAGACCGCCGACTGCCGCGCGCCGTTGGTTGCGGCGACGGACCAATCGGTGGCCCCGGTCGAGCGAGGTCGCCAACGCCCGGGCGAGGTCGGTCTCGGTGAGATCGAGGTCGAGGCCGTCGACCGATCTGGTGATGTGCTCGTGCTCAGACACCCAGCTGCTCCATCTGTCGATCTTCGAACTCCGCGCCGAACTTCGAGCGGAGTGCGGCAAGGCCGCGATGGGTGTGCGTCTTGACCGAGCCGACACCGATTCCGAGCGCCTGCGCGGTCTCGGCTTCGGTCAGGTCGCTCAAGTAGCGGAGTGCGATCGCCTCCCGCTGACGCCGTGGCAGCTGCGCGAGCGCGGCGGCCAGCGCGATCCGGAGGGCCGTGCCGTCCTCGAGGTCGATGACCTCGGGAACCATCGTGTGACCCTTCTTGCGCAGCAGGTCGATCGCCTGGTTCGACGTCACCCGGAGCACCCAGCCGACCCGGCGGTCGGGGTCGAGGCGACCCCACTGGGCGAACGCCCGCGCCATCGTCTCGGCGGCCAGGTCCTCCGCCACCGCACGGTTTCCCAACATGCGCAACGCCAGGCCGAAGGCCCGGGGATACAACTCCCGGAAGGCGGCCTCGAAGCCCGCCTCGCTCTCCCTCGTTCGTGTCGCCATCGCACCCATCATGAAGGAGTACGTCCGACCCCACCAGAAGGTTGACGCGATCCCGAAAGAATCCGTCGGGCCGGGTTGAGCGCGACGAGGGGGCTCTGGCCCTACGACGGGTCCCGTGCTTCTGTACGACGTTGTGAGTTCGGGGTGGAACGACGACTATCGCGACGGTGAGGTGAATTCCTCGAGGCTCAGCCCGACCGGACCTGACGCAGTCTCGGTTGCGCCGGTCCGGTCAATCGCGACCGCGACACGGTCGGCCGGAAGATTGGTGTACACGAGTCCGATGACCGCAGCATCGGGTGCCCGACCGGCGTTGGCGCCGGTGATCCCGACATTGCTCGACCCGGTCTCAACCCCATCGTCGCGGCTCATCGCGGCGTCCCAGCGGCGGTACTGGTCGAGTTCCGGGCCCGACCACCCGCGAGGGTTCCCCTGCTGGTCGGGGGCCATGAGGTAGCCGCTCGGCATCACTCCGTCGACCTCCAGTGCCCGCCAGAGGGCTTGAGCATCGCCGTCGTCGAGGGGCGACGGCAGGTACAGAGCAAACGAAACGACTGCTCCGGGCGGAAGCTGCGAGACGGCAGCGACGAAGGAGACAGCCGAGCGTCGGGACGCGTCGCGGAATCGAAGCGTTTCAGACGACGAGATCGCCATCGAGAACGCTCCGTCGTCGACATCGACGACTCCCAATGAGGACACCTCGAACTCGAACATCCGTTGCCGAGGGTTGTCACCGGGGACGGGGTCGAGGAGGAAGAACTGGTAGCGGAGCGACCCATCGCGCCCGACCGTGCGCGTCGGAGGCGCCACGAGACTCGAAGGGCTCAGCGATTGAAGGGATCCACGGATCTGTTCCTCGATCACTCGGTCGCGACCGTGACGGGTCGCAATCGCCGGCGCTCCGACCCGCGTCCACACTGCGTCGAACACAACGACGATCACGATCGCGACCGCCGCCGACCGCAGAACGCCCAGCCATGTGGCGCGCCGCAGGACTGATCGGCTCATCACAGGAAGGTCGCCGAGGTCGGGGTGAAGGTCGACGTCCAGATCGTCTCGGTCCAGAGGGTCCCGGTCCGGATCCTCGATGTTCACAGGCTCCGGAATCCCGTCGATCGGCGCTCGTCTGACTGGGTCGTCGTTCATGTCGTCTCGCTTCCTTGGTGCTGGTTCGCCGCATGGACGCGAAACGCGTCCCGGGCACGAAGTGCTGCCATTCGCACGCTTCCGTCGGTGGTTCCAGCCATTGCCGCGACTTCTCTGGTCGTGAAGCCCTCGAGGTAGAGGAGTGTCAGGAGTCGACGGTCACGGGGCTCGAGTTGGGTGAGCGTGTGGTGAACAAACAGCCGCGTGGTCGCGGCATCTTCGAGTTGTTCGTCGCCGGCAAGAGCGTCGATGAGTGCACGGTCGTTGATCGGGAGTCGTCGCCGCTTCCAGTGGTCGATCAACAGATTGCGGGCGATCGTCAGGAGCCACGCCGTCTCGGAACCGCCGCTGAAGCCGTTCAGGTTTCGTGCCACCCGGACGAACGTCTCCTGGGTGAGGTCGGAGGCGAGTTCTCGATCGCCGCTGCGCCGTGCCAGATATCCGAACACGGTCGAGCGGTGAGCGACGAAGAGCCGCTCTACCGGATCAGGAGATCTCACCGGAGGATCGTAGGTTCAGTACCCGACCCACGACTGCGACGTCGCGCCGTCCTCGAACGTCGTGCGGCACACCCACCTCGGCCGCCCTTCCACGACTGCGGGGACGACAGATTGGCGTGAAACCGCTGCAGGTGCGTACGAGATTCCCAGGTCGATCCCACAGATCTCGGCCAGGGACGGCCGAGTAACCCACAGTCCTGCCAGGGTCATGCTGACCAGACCAACGAAGGCGACGACTTTCGTCCGCCGCCGGACCATCGGTCGGCGGGTGGACAGCATGTCCGCTGGCCCGGCAGTTGTCATGGATGATGCCGCTTCGAGTGTCTCGGTCACGTGGGTTCTCCCTGGGGTCGGTCGGCGTTGATCGCCGACTCTGCCAAGTGGAAACGACTCAGCCGAGCTCGCGTCACAAGAATCCGAAGGTTTTCTCGACGAGGTTGTGATCATCAGTGTCGACATCACCTCATGGGCTCACCGGCTCATGGCCTCGACTCCGACCGTTGTCGCTGTTGTCGAGTGGGCTACTTGGTGGCGATGGGTACGACGGGGGCCGACGTGGCGCCGACGATCGGCTCCGGTGCGGCGACCAGGAGGAACTCGGACACGCCGTCCTCGGCGCAGTCGACGGCCAGCGCCTCGAAGTCCCAGTTCTGACCCTGCAGCAGACCCATGTCGCGGAGCTGCACCATGTGCACGGCCAACAGGTCGTCCCAGTTGCCCGACTCGGGGGGCATGACCTCGTACGTGTACGTGTCGACGAAGGCGCCGGCGACCTCACGCTCGGCAAACCACTCGACGCAGCTGAATCCGAGACCGACCGTCTTCCAGTCGACCCCCACCGCGTAGCGACGACGATCACCGTCGTGGTACCAGCCGATGTCGCCGGTGCGGATGCAGATGACGTCGCCCGACTCGACGGTGAGGCCGGTGGCGGCGAGGGCCGCGTCGAGGTCGGCGGCGGTCACGGCGTGACCCGGGTCGACCCGATCGACCCCGAGCGCCCGGGCGACGTCGAGCAGGATGCCGCGGGTCACGATGTCGGGGAGCTGTTCGGCCCCACACCACGTCGCGCCGTTGTTGGCGCCGATCGTCTTCTGCGAACGTCCGCCGTAGAGGAGGCCGTCGTAGCTGATGTGGCTGAGGGCGTCGATGTGGGTCGCCGCGCACGTCGACATCGTGACGAGGTCGTCGGTGCCCTCCCAGATACCGGGCGCCATCTTGTCGCGCTCGTTCAGCGAGGTGAACGTGAGGATCGGGTTGAACCGGCCCTTCGGTTGCCCGGTCTGCACCCCGTCGTGCTTGAGATCGAGGGCGAGCGAGAAGCGCTTGCCCGTCCGCACGCACGCGGCGCCGCGCCGCGCCGCCTCGGGGGTGAGGAAGTTGCCGCAGCCGAGCTGGTCGTCATCGCCCCATCGGCCCCAGTTCGAGAGCTTCTTGCCCAGGTCACGGACCTCGTCGGAAAGTGCCATGCGTCGATGTCCGCCGGCTCAGGCGAACGTGAGCACGCCGCGGGCCAGCTTGCCCTCGTGCAGTTCGTCGAGCGCGAGGTTGAAGTCCTCGAGGGCGTACGTCTGCGACACCAACTCGTCGAGCTTGAGACGACCGGCCTGGTAGAGGCGGACCATCAGCGGGATGTCGTACTGCGGCCGCGCCGAGCCGTAGCGGCACCCCATGATCGTCTTGTCGTTGTACATCGTGTTGACCACGAAGCTGGCCTCGCTGCCCATCTTGGGCACACCGAGCATGACGAGGGTGCCGCCCCAGTCCAACAGGTCGGTCGACGTCTTGATGAGGGCCGTGGAGCCGACGCACTCGAAGACGTAGTCGACACCGTTGGGGCAGATCTCCTTGACGGCGGCGACCAGATCGAAGTCGGGACCATCGGGGCAGATGAAGTGCGTGGCGCCGAACTGGCGGGCGAACGCCTCCTTGCCGGGGTTGGTGTCGACGGCGATGACCGGGAGGCCGCCGCTGAGCGCTGCGCCCTGGATGGCGTTGAGGCCGATCCCACCGACCCCGATGACCACGACCGATTCACCCTGCTGCACCTTGGCCCGGTTGAACACCGCGCCGACGCCGGTGAGCACACCACACCCGATGAGCGACGCCGACGTGAGGGGCACCTCCTTGGGGATGCGCACGGCCTGGGTCGCCTTCACGACGGTCTCCTCGGCGAACACCCCGAGGTTGGCGAACTGGAACAGCTTCTTCTGCTCCTCACCCTCGCCGCTGGTGAAGGGCCGGGAGAGCTTGCCGAGCGACTGCCGGCAGAACGTGGGCTTGCCACGGTCGCACTGGGCGCACTGCCCGCAGTTGCCGAGCGTCGACAACACCACGTGGTCACCGACGGCGACGTTGGTGACGTCGGGAGCGATCTGGATGACCTCACCCGCGCCCTCGTGGCCGAGCACAACGGGGGGCGGGAACATGATCGTGCCGTTCAGCACCGACACGTCGCTGTGGCAGAGGCCGGCGGCCTCGATGCGCACCCGGACCTCACCGGCACGCAGGTCGCGAGCCTCGATTCCCGACTCGACCGATGCCTGCTTGCCGTCCCACACGATTGCTCTCATGGGGAGCGATGGTAGCCGGGAACTAGAACGCGTTTCATTTGGGCCGACGTCCCCGGCGTCAACCCTTCGGCTCGCGGGGCAGGCCCAGCACCCGCTCGCCGATGATGTTTCGGAGGATCTCGTCGGTCCCGCCGCCGAGGCGCCCGCCGGGTGCACCGCACACCAGCTTCGTCCACGCGAACGTGCCCCACTCCCCGGTGTCCGCGCACAGCTTCGGGCCGAGCACCTGCGCCGCGAACTCGGCGGTGTCGAGCAGTTGGAGCGTGCCCGCCAGCTTGAGGATCGACATCTCGGGCCCGGGCAGCTTGCCGGCCTGCACCGCTGCGAGCGCCCGTTTGCCGGTGTACCCGATCACCTTGTGTTGGATGTACAGCTGCGCCAACCGGTCGCGGATCACGGGGTCGTCCTGCCTGCCCATCTCCCGGGTGAGGGCGATGATCCGCTCGAACGGCCCGGGCCCACGGCCGAGGCCCATGCCGCTGCCGATCGACGCCCGTTCGTTCATCAGCGTCGTCATGGCGACGCCCCAGCCCTGGCCGACCTCGCCGAGGCGATGGGTGTCCGGTATGCGGACGTCGCTGAAGAACACCTCGTTGAACCCGGCGCCACCGGTCATCTGGCGAAGCGGTCGCACCTCGACGCCGGGCGCCGCCATGTCGACGAGGAACGCGGTCATGCCGGCGTGCTTGGGAGCGTCGGGATCGGTCCGGCAGATGATCTCCCCGAGCCCGGCGTGATGAGCGTTCGACGTCCAGACCTTCTGCCCGTTGACGATCCAGTCGTCGCCGTCGCGTTCGGCACGGGTGGCGACCGCGGCGAGGTCGGAGCCCGCGCCGGGTTCACTGAACAGCTGGCAGGCGATCAGGTCGCCACGCTGCAGCGGCTCGAGGTACTGCGCCGCCACCTCGGGGGTGGCGTGTGCCGCGATCGTCGGGGCCACCATGCCGAGACCGATCGTGAAGATGGACTGGTCGGGAAGCTCGTAGGCGGACTCGAGCGACCGGTAGGCCCGGACGTGGTCCGCTCCCAGCCCGCGACCGCCGAGCTCGATGGGCCCGTCGATCCAGCCGAACCCGGCATCGAAACGCTTGGCCGCCCACTCGCGGGCCGCTGCCAGCTGTTCGACCTCGGTCTCGGGGTCGCCCTCCTCGACGATGCCGACGAAGTCGTCGCCTTCGCCCCACACGAACTCGGCGGCGACCGCCGGCTTGGGCGTCGCGTTCGCGTCGAGGAACGCCCGCGCCTCCACGAGGAACTGTTCGAGCGACGGTGTGGACGCGACGGCGGAGGTCTCGTGGTGTTCGTCGCTCAGCGGGGACGAGGCGATGGTGACCATCGTCACATTCCAGCACACTATTGGCGAAGTGCCAATAGTGGCTCAGGCCTCCATCATCCTCGGAACGACCGTCTCCACGATGGCCAGCAGCGAGGCGTGCAGCATCGCCGCCGTCTGCGCCCGTGTCAGCGTGCCCGCCACGAGCCACTCCTGCGACGCGACACGCGCCAGCGCGGCGTACGAGCGGAGCGCTCCGCGCAGCAGATCGGGATCGAGGGAGGCGGGGAACGGCAACTCGTCGACCATCCGCTCGACGAGATCGTCCCGCGCCCGGGTGATCACCTCGTCGACGTCGGACACCGCGAAACCGCCCGCCGGGGCCGAACCCGACCAGAGGCCGCCGGCCGCCTCGATCATCCGCATCCAGCTCTCGACGCACACTCCGAGCACCTCGTCGAGGTCACCGCTCGTGTCGTCGGGGACGATCCGCGCCGATTCGGGAACGCGGACCGCCTGCTCGACCACGGCGAGGTACAGCCCGCGTTTGGACCCGAAGTAATGGTGGAGCAGACCCCTCGTCACACCGGCCGCAGCAGCCACCGCGTCGAGCGACACCGCCGAGAACTCCTGTTCGCGGAAGATGTCCGCGGCCGCACCGAGGATCTGGCCGCGACGCAGGTCGGGGTCGAGTCGGGTACGGGGACGCGGCGGCATGGCGACGACGCTAACCGGCGCCCGTCACTCGATGACGGGGCAGGGGTTCACGGTGGCGGTCAGCGTGTTGCTGCGGCCGGTTGCCCCGCCCGAGGTGGCCTCGGCGACGATCGTGACCGCTCCCGTCGAGCCGTAGGGGAGGTCGATGGTGCCGTTCCATCCGTTGCGGGTGCGGTTGCGCACCATCGCAACCGTGCCGGAGGTCGTGCCGGCGGTCCATCGCAGCGTGACCGACGTCGGGAGACCGCCCGAGGTGATCGTGGCGGCGAACGCCGGGTTGCCACAGGCGCCGCCGTTAGCGGCGCGTGCGGACAGGGCCGATGGGCCGCTCAGCCGCAACGTCGGGGGCGCCGCCGTCGTGGTGGTCGTCGCCGCAGGAGCGGACGTGGTGGTCGTCGGAACCGACGTCGTGGACGTCGACGCCACGGGCACGGTCGTGGGCGGCGCGACGACCCGCGTGGATGTCGGGCGCAGCACCGTCGTCGGCGCCGCGGTGTCGACGACGAGCGGGACGGTCGACGACGGAAGCGGTGCCGAGGTGGTGACCCGCGGTGTGGCCGTGGTCGACGTGACGCTGGTCGTCGAACCGCCACGCCGGTCCGAGGTCGCAACCGTCGTGGCGTCATCGGCCGGCAACGCCCAGAGTCCGGCGATCACCAGCACCAGCACGAGCACCGCCGCGACCGCGAATCCACCCGGCCGCCGGGCGCCATCCGGATGCGGCGGGAAGCCGTCGCCTCGCCAACGGTGTCGGCCCAACCCACCCGGGCCCCCGCCGACGACCGCCGTGGAGAGCACCCGATCGCGGACCGAAGTCGGCGTGACGAGAAGCGGGCTCGCCCCAGCGGTACCGAACAGCGCCGCGGGCACTCCGGCACGGCGGTGTTCGCAGACGTCGCAGCCATCAACGTGCCGGGCGACCCGCTTGCGCCACAGGACACTGAAGCGCCCGTCCCACGACGACAGCAGTCGGTCGAGCTCGTCGCAATCGGACCTCCCCTGCCGGGCGACGAGCAGCGCCCCGATCGAGCGCTCCAGTCGCTCGCGCATCCGGTGGACGTGCTGGTAGGAGGTCGACGTCGACGTGCCGAGGGCGGCGGCGAGGTCGTCGCCCTCGACGCCCTGCAGCTGGAGCTCGAGCACCAGGCGATCGCGGTCGTCGAGGCCGGCGGCGGCCTCGCGGACGACGAGCGCCAACCCTGCCTGGTTCGCTTCGGCATCGACGGCGTCGAGGTCGTGGTACTCCGCTGCTCGATCCATCTCACTCACCTCGTCCACCAGCCGGACCCGACCCCGGCGCTTGGTCCGCCGGAACACCTCGTGCCGGCAGATCGCGTACATCCACGGCCGCAGCCGGGCCGGATCCCGCAGCTGGTCGAGCCGGCCGAACGCCACCACGAACACCTCGCTGCACACGTCCGCCGCCTCATCACGATCGCCCAGCATGTGCACACACATGGTGTAGATCCGGTCGCTGTAGCGGTCGTAGATGTGACCCAACGCCTGCCGATCGCCGCCGAGTGTGGCGGCGACCAGCTCGGCGTCGGTCGGGTACGGGTCGTTCGAGCCCGTGTTGTCGGTGATCGGCAGCTCCATGTCGCACCCTTACGGACGGCTCGGCGCAGTCTTGCACCGGGCGACTCGGTGAATCAGCC